>CAZUDW010000156.1:0-1506 GCA_964619305.1 uncultured Flavobacteriales bacterium | reverse complement strand
CCTTTGCAGTTGGTCACGGATGCTCACCTAAATGGGATGATAACGAGACTGAACTAACGAATTCAATCGAAGCAGAAATCATTCCCTCTTATGAAATAAAACCCATTTTTCCTAGGATACTGGACATTGAATTAAGGATGTTTGACCTCAGCGATTTGACTGATAAAGATATCACTCAAAACCTGATCAAACTTAATGATGCATATGGAAAGTGGATCGATGAACAAGAGCAAATTGCACAAGCCGAACTAAATGATGAATTTCTGGAAACAGCAAACAGGCACATTGACAGCTGTCGTTCCTGTCTGGCAAGGATGCAGCAAGGTGTTGAACTGCTAAACGAAAATGGTCAAGTAAACCGGGCCTTCCGGCTTATGAATCGCGCAATGTTGCTTCAGCAACTACACTACAGTATTGAAACCCGCAACTGGATAATAGAAAACCACCGGATAGTTGGTCTGCAAAATGCAGAAATACCTGACATAAATGACAGTTCAACCTGGAAGTCAGGTCTCGGATCCTGGAGACCATTTCAGCTTGCATTCATTTTAATGAATCTACACTCGATGATGGACACTGAACATCCTGACCGAAAGATCGTGGATTTGATCTGGTTTCCTACAGGAGGAGGAAAGACAGAGGCATACCTGGGTCTATCCGGTTATACGATCTTTCTCAAGCGGCTGAAAAATAAAGATGATACTGGGACCACTGTACTGATGCGCTATACTTTGCGTTTACTGACGGCACAGCAATTTCAGAGAGCAGCAGCTTTGATTTGTGCTTGTGATAAAATAAGAGGTGAGAATGAGGATGAGTTAGGCAACGCACGAATTACAATAGGTCTATGGGTTGGTGGTGATTCTACGCCAAATAAAAGACAAGATGCGAGAAGAATTTTTGGAAGAATGGAAGATGGGGCGGAGGATGAAAATCCTTTTGTAGTACTGAAATGTCCATGGTGTGGTTCTCAAATGGGTCTAATAAAGGGTGCTAATAACGAAAGGGTTAAAGGCTACAAACGCAGGCCTGTCAAAGGCTCTCAGACTATTGTATATCAATGTGATAATTCTGACTGCGACTTTTCTAGGATGAACTATAACCTACCACTGCTTTCTATTGATGAAGATATCTATGATCATCCACCAACATTATTGATTGGAACTGTAGATAAGTTTGCCATGCTGACCTGGAAACCGGAAGCCCGATCACTTTTTGGCTACAGAGATTCAGAAAGGCTAAATCCACCAGAACTAATCATTCAGGATGAACTTCATTTAATATCTGGTCCTTTGGGTTCAATGGTTGGTTTGTATGAAACCATGATTGAAGAATTATGTACTGTAGACAACATCAAGCCAAAAATTATTGCTTCTACTGCAACTATCAGCAGGGCTAAGGAGCAAATAAATTCCCTGTATGGGAAGGGAACTCAAAAAGTAAATATTTTCCCTGCTCAGTGTTTAAATGCCGGTGATTCCTTTTTTGCCTATGAAGATAAAGAAG
>CAZUDW010000155.1:0-1558 GCA_964619305.1 uncultured Flavobacteriales bacterium | reverse complement strand
TGTTAGTAGTAGGAACTACTGTGTTAGGAGTAGGAACTACTGTGTTATAATCAGCAGGTTTTGTGCTCAGTCTGTTCATTTTACGATTCAATAATCTTTATAAGTTTGAAAAAGAATGTTTTGTTATTTGCTGCAATCTGAATAAAAAAGAAATGCCCCTGGTAATTGTCAATATTTATCCTGCATCTTCTTTCGAAAGATGATTTTGATAACACAATTCTTCCCATTACATCATATACCTTCACTTCAAAGGTGAGGCCTTTTTCTTTGGCTTCTATAAAAAAATGGGTGTTTGCAGGATTGGGGTATATGATAAATGGGTTAGCCGTAAATTTGATCTCATTGATCATTGTGGTTGTATCCTGGTTAAAATAACTTTCGTCAAACCCCGGCAGACCTATAACATGATACCTACCCAGCAGGTCAACCTGGTCTTCCACATAATTGCAGGCAAGCCCGGATGCATTGGGGTTGTTGATAACGCCCAGCTTTCCTGAACCCCACCAGGTGTAAGTGGTGTCAAAGTCGCATACATAGATTTTCCCGTCAGGGCCAATTTGCATAGCATTCCAGGATTTTACGAGGCTTGTGGCTATTACCGTTTTGGAATTCAGGATGTCGCTTGCATTGTAAGAAGAAACATCAAACTGAACAAGTTTCATCGTGTCACCGAACCAGACGCATTTCTCCTCAGTGCCGGCATAGAGTTTTGAGTTATCGGGCGAAAAACTCAGTCCGTAAACCCCGCGATGGTCAATGGTAACAGGGTTGGAAAATTTTCCCGTACAATTATCGAACTGATAAAGCTCTATTTTGCCGAAGCAGGCATTGATATCGGTGAGATAAGCGGCAGCCGCCATTTTTCCGTTGGGTGAGAACTTAAAAAAGCCATCGCCATTTTCAGTCAGTGTTGCCACAGGAGAAACCACAGGAACGGTGTCCAGCCCGCTTTCGGTGAGCAGCCATACATATAAGTTTAAGGAATCTCTTCTTTTTCCGAATATCCATACATCTGTGCCGTTGCAATGGCGCATGGCTGTTATTTTTTCAGAAAGGAAATGATCCCTCAAAACAATATTCTTGGCAACCACTCCCCCAAGCCCGCCATTGAGATGCATATTTATTATTGCATAATATCTTTTGCCATTACCCACCCAATATTCATAGAACAAATAATACAGGGAATCATTCCCCGGCTGGGGTACACATAACATTTGAGTGGGGCTTATATCGGGAATAAGTTTGCCATTGGCCATCATCTCGTGGTTTTTGTTCCAGACGGTGTCGGGTTCACCGTAAAACAGCAGGTTACCAGCCGTGTCGCTCATCGTAAAGGAAGCTTCACTCGTATGTGTCACCGCGCTGTTGTCAACCACCGGGGAGCCGCTGCTGAAGTCTAATCCCGGCCCTCTCCATTCAGGTAACACAATAAAAGAATTATCTCCTCCAAAATACCAGTGCCAGGTACGCTTGATATCAGGGTTTTGTGCAAAGGTCAATGCGGAATAGTGAACGCTCAATAAGGAAATGAGCAATATTTTGATGAGAGTTTTCAAAA
>CAZUDW010000154.1:0-1693 GCA_964619305.1 uncultured Flavobacteriales bacterium | reverse complement strand
AGGACGCCAGGTTTTCATCCTGGTAACAGGGGTTCGAATCCCCTACGGGCTACCATAGAGGACTGGGAGGTGGATTTTACTTCAGTCCTTTTTATTCTGATCCACTTTATATATTGTATAGATTCACAATACCCTTTCTTTCTCTATATACGGTTTGAAAGTTTAATTTCCGAAGAACCAACCTTACAATAATATTGAACAGATGCGAACTTATTACAGGGGCTGAAAGTCATTCAGGAGCAATCAGTCAGATGCTGAAGAAAATTGAATTCAAAGGCAATAAATCACCACAATTCGGAATCCATGGAAATCACATTACTACCTTCTCCTGTAGGTCAATATTCATTTTTTAGTTTGCAGTAATTATTAAATGTAAGTCATTGTTACTCATTATCTACCACGAGTTCGGCAATTTTTGAAATTTCCCAATACCTGAAGTATGTCATTATTATTCATTAGATACATCATGATAAAAACTGTTAAATTGCTTAATTCGTACGTGCTTCAAGTCATTGTTTTAACGGAAATTCTATCAGTTCTTTGAAGTTGAAAGATGTGCTAAAAAATTTATATAAGAATAAAAATTAACCAAAATCAAAAAAATGGAAACACAGGAATTTAAAATTAATGTAAAAAAGACATTGCTTTTTAAAGCAGTTATATGCTTAACATTATTTGCCGGAACGGTAAATGCACAGGAAGCACCAAACGGTGAAAAAGCAGAATTCAAACCATCAGGCAAGGCGCTTGGAAAAATTTTCTTTAATTATCATTATGATATGACTGATGGCGTTGATAAATCATCTGTTTTTGAGATTCAGAGATCGTACTTCGGTTACAAATATGCGTTTAGTGAAAAATTATCTGCCAAAATCACGTTTGATGTCGGCCATGTTGGGTCAGGAAGCGTTTATACCGCTTATTTGAAAGTGGCTCAATTGGATTGGAAAGTCGCAAAAGCTATAAAATTATCACTTGGTCAAATAGGATTAAAACAATTTAATGATCAGGAACATCTTTGGGGCAACAGGTATATCTATAAATCATTTATGGACGAACACAAGTTTGGTTCAAGTGCTGATGCCGGTTTCAACATAAACATTAAGCCACATGATATGATACAGTTCAATATTCTTGCAATAAATGGTGAAGGATACAAGAGTTCACAAGATGATTTTGGATTGCATAAAGTAGGCGGTAATGCAGTTTTTACACCTGTTGAAGGGCTAACAATAAAGGTATATTATGATATGATGGGTAAAATGGAACAATTGTACAGGACAGATGGTACCGATTCAATAAAAGAGGTATTGCCAACCCAGTCAAATATTAGTACCTTCATAGGTTATTCGAAAAAAGATAAATTCAAAATTGGAGCTGAATATAATATAAACACTAACAATAAAAACGTAGAAGACAGGGACCTTACCGGTATCTCTGCCTATGCTACCTATATTATTAATAAGAAGTTTGATGTTTTTGCACGCTTCGATATGCTTCAGTCAAATACAATAGGAACTGATTCTCTGGCATGGAATAATTCCAAAAACGGCAATTTAATATTAGGTGGAGTTGAATACAAACCTGTAAAAGGAGTAAGTATGTCACTCAATTATCAGGGTTGGACCTATGAAGACACTGCGCTTGATCCAGCTTCCAAACCCAAAGTTTACTTGAACTTCGAATACAAATT
>CAZUDW010000153.1:0-1793 GCA_964619305.1 uncultured Flavobacteriales bacterium | reverse complement strand
AAAGAACTTTCTGTCTTTTTTCAGCGACAGTATAAATAAACGCTACATTTTCTGTTTTTATTGTATTGGTTCTCACGGGCAGCAGTTTTTTCTCATGAACAGCGGTTTTTGTCACAGGCAGCTTATCATGCATCATTTGAGATTTAAAAAACAGGAATAAGCTTTAAACTCCCCTTTGGGACAATCCAAAGCACTTTTAACTATAGATTGGAAAATACTGAGGTAATATATTCACCTAATGCCGCTATGATCATGTTGAGAACCAAAAGTATCACCTGAGGACTTCCACCGTCATGGGTATGTCTTTGATGGGACGGTTGCCCATGCGGATATTGGTTTTTACTGCAGCAATTTTATCAATGACATCCAGGCCTTCGATCACTTCACCGAAAACGGTATATGAGCCATCGAGATGAGGAGTGCCCCCAATGGTCATATAAGTGTTTGCCTGCTCTTCAGGATAAGTGAATTCCGGCATTTCATTGTATTCAACTTCAATCATGGGCATGATCTCATCAAAAAATGATTTCAATTCATTCTGTATCCCCGGCTGGGTTCCTTCGGCAATGAGTTTGTCATAGCGATCTTTATATGCTTTGTTTTCCTTCCGGTTTAAAAAATCTTTTATCAGCTGATCTTTCTGTGCCTTGGTCCTGCGGTTTTCCATTATTGTAAGTGGCTCTTTAGTGAGGACGGTTCCCTGCACGATATAAAATTGCGATCCTGAACTGCGCTTTTCCGGGTTGACCTGATCCGGTTCGCGGGCAGCTGCAATCGCTCCTTTTTTGTGGTAATACTCCGGCACAAACTCAGCCGGTATGGTGTAGTCCGGTCCACCGTTTCCAAGCATGACATTTGCTGCTGCATCTTTTGAATCGGGATCACCACCCTGTATCATAAACCCATTGATCACCCTGTGAAAAAGCGTGCCGTTATAATATCCTTCACTGGCAAGTTTGATGAAATTATCCCTGTGCAAAGGTGTTTTATTATATAATCTAACTTTCATATTTCCATATTCCGTTTTGATCAGGACGATCTTTTCATTCTCATCTGAGTCTTTTTTTTGAGCAAACAGTAACAAATTACACAAAGAAATTGTTAATAATAACAGGAATTTAAAATTTTTCATATAGAAATTAATTTATATCTTTGTTAATAATAAAATATTATCAATTATTTTAATTAAGCAAGTTTACTAAAATATTAGCACAATGAAAAAGAAACTCATCACCTCTTCAACTCTTCTTATAGCAGTTATTTCATTTTTGGCGGTTAATTACACTTCCTGCTTGCAGAACGACCCAACGATCGGTATAGTCAAGATTATTGATTCCAATGCGGTTCCTAAATCCGGTGTAATGGTTAAAGTGTATTGCACCGAACCTTTATGTGTAGTAAAGGATTCTGCACTAACGGATAATTCAGGCAAGGTGCAGTTTGAATATGATTTACCTGCCGTCTTAAAAATAGATGCTTCCAAAAGTTTTTCATTTAACTACAAAAACATTATAATAACTGATACAATCAGCACGGACACTGTTGCGGATACAACTATCAGTGTGATGTTTCTGGGTACCAATTTTTTATCCCTTGAGGAACATGAGGTGGTGGAACAAACGGTTGTGATATCCGGTAACGTTCCCGTTTTTCCTACTGTTCAGTAATCAGGTTCTATCCCTTCCGGATTTCCTGTTATTATCATTATGCCGGACAGGTGGTTTGGCACTTTATAAACAGGAATTCGTTGATTAAATAATAAGATGCTGCTCTGCAAGGATTTCTTTTTTAAC
>CAZUDW010000152.1:0-1888 GCA_964619305.1 uncultured Flavobacteriales bacterium | reverse complement strand
GGTCTTGGTTGTTCCAGTCATCATAGTTCGTTATTTCTTTTTTCTTCGCATGCATGTCAACAGCCAGGCACAAACGCTTGTGTTGAACGGCAGTGATTTTGAGGCCGGAATTTATATGTGTATCTTAAAGGACGGGAATTACGTAATGGCCAAAGAGAAAGTGGTTTTTGTTGAATAGAACCAAAATAATTATGCGGTTTGCACTTGCCATATCACTTTTGACTACCCTGCCTGTGTTGCTCAATGGGCAGGGTATTTATTTTAACAATATCTATGATTTCAACGGAGCTTCTGAGACTTCGTGGGGCGTTGTTCCTATTGACAGCGGGTATGTGATCTACGGGGCCGGATGGGATACTCCTGATTCTTTTCCAATTGCTGCTCAAATCATTGATCTTAATGGCAACTTAATCAAACAGGAAACATATTTTTCATATCCAAGTGAGTATTACTATCCCGGTTGGCAATCCGCCCTAATAAAAACTTCAGATGGAGGATTTGCTGCTGTGGGGACACGGCAAGCGGGTAATGATAATTCACTATTCTTCATAAAACTAAACGCGGCTATTGATACTGAATGGGTTCAATTCTATATTGATACTAACATATTAGAAGTTGGTGGCTCAGTAAAAGAAACACCCGATAAGGGATATGTTTTTACAGGACAATCAACTGAAACCGATACAAACGGTGCTGTTGTACTTGTAAAAACAGACAGTTTGGGAAATGTGCAATGGAAGCAATTCTATGGTGGAATTTCATCTGACTGGGGTATTTCTGTTGATCTGGCTTATGACGGAGGATATATCATTGGCGGATGTACGCAAAGTTATGGTGCAGGGGAAACAGATATGTATATCGTGAAAACTGACAGTGCAGGAAATTTCCAATGGGATAAAACTTATGGCGGAGTGGAAACCGACTATGATTGCTATACTATTTCAACTTCTGATAAAGGTTATGCGACCTGTGGTATCAACGCAAAGTATGATGCTTTTGGCCATACTTTTGCAAATGGGTTCATTGCTAAAATGGACTCGTTAGGTACGGAAGAATGGACTCAAGAATATGGGGATACAAGCCCTATGGAGTTCAGAGTCATTATAGAATTGCAAGACGGCAGCTTGGTTGTTGCTGGTTCTGTTGACCCAGATTCCACTGCTTTGGATGATATTGTTGGTGTAATGCTTAAAGTTGACAGCGTTGGAAATGAAATCTGGCATAGAGCATATAAATATACGACCGCTTTCCAATCACAGAATTACTTCAGAGATATAAAGGCTACAGACGATGGCGGGTTTATCGCTACAGGGTTTTCTATAATAGCTGACACAATGGGGTTTTTTCAGGATATGTGGGTGGGTAAGACCGACAGCCTTGGTTGCCCATTTGAGGGGTGTGATACGATTTCGGGCGTTATTGAAATTGGCACTTTGACTAGGCTCAGTATAAAAGTTTATCCTAATCCTGCAAGGGAGCGGTTTACGATAGTGGGCAACTATGCCCTACCTGCGGTGCTGGAAATTTACGATATGACGGGGCGGAAGGTGAAAGAGGTGACAGGCGTCATGCATCAGGTGACAGTTGATGTGCAGGGATGGAACCGTGGTATTTACCTGTATCGCTTAATAGATTCCGGTGGTGGAACGGTGAGCGGGAAGGTTGTTGTGGAATAGAACCAAAATAATTATGCGATTTACACTTGCCATCTTTGAGCTTGCTCAGTGCATCTTGCTCAAAGGCTTTGTAATCAAATTTGTTTTTCTGTTCCATTGTTACTGTGTTTTAAAATTACCAAATTTATTATTTATTCACTTTGACACAGTTAACTGAACAGACCCACATTTTATTGAACAGACTCAATTTGGACACCGCCAGACCCAATTTG
>CAZUDW010000151.1:0-1966 GCA_964619305.1 uncultured Flavobacteriales bacterium | reverse complement strand
TTACCGGTTTGATTACCACAGATACTACACCATCCTGTTGTCCAGTACACTGTAACTGTAACAGTAGCAGATTGTAAAGTGCTACTGGCAAAAGCAAGAAATACAATGGCTATTAATGATTTTGTTATCTTTTTCATCTTAAAATATTTATTATCCCACATTTTTAAATATACAAGTTGCAGAACATATTTTCAATTTATCTATTCTCTTGGTAAACACATCTATGCATCAAATCAGACGTAAAACTATCAATTAGTTGCCTCAGCAAACAAATTTATTAGACAATTGGCACTAAATAATACCTAACCCTATAATAATCCTCGATAAAAATGACAGATGAAGGTCCCTCTAACCTATCTGATCAAAGAGACATGTCCTAAATACTCATGCTCTAAACCTTTCACCACATCGGTCGTTATAACTTTCCAGATATATACATCCTCGGGAACTATCTCTGTCCCCCCTTTTGCATGTGCAATTCCATCCCATTTTTCATTGTATCTGTGAGATTCAAATATTATTTCCCCCCATCTGTCAAAGATGAACAAGGTAAAATCATCTTCATTTATGCCTATTCCTTTAGGAAAGAAATAATCATTGATGCCATCTCCATTTGGGGTAAATGCATTCGGAGCAAAAACCTGGTAAATTCCCTCTACCTTGATACATTTAAGCGTATCATCAATACATCCTGCATCAGTAATTACTTCAAGTTTAACACAGTAGGTGCCGGTATCATTGTCAGGATATGTGTATTCAGGATTCTGGTCATTTGATCCACCAAGAATGGTCTGGTTGTCCAGATCGAAAAATGTCCAATTCCACTGGGTGATATCTCCTGAAGAAATATCCCAGAATTTAATCTCCGGATCTCTGATGGTTGTATTTTCAGGTTCTGCAATGAAATCGGCTACAGGACTCGCACTACCAATACCAATAGCAGTATTGAAAATAGCCGTACATCCATTGTTATCCGTAACTGTTATAACATAACCACCAACACATAAATCATTGATGTCCTCTATGGTTTGTCCCGAACTCCAGTTATAAGAATAAGGTGTTGCTCCACCAAGCAAGCTGAGATCAATTCTCCCGTCACACATACCCGGACAACCTACATCCGTTGGAGTGAGTGATGCGGTTATGCCAGCCGGTTCATTGATGACAAATACTGTATCTTTTGTACATCCATTGTTATCAGTAACCAATAACACATAAGTTGTTGCACACATATTTGTCGGGTTTGGTGTCCCCTGTCCATTGCCCGGTGTAGGTGTCCAGTTATAGCTGTAAGGGGTGCTCCCTCCACTGGGGATTACCATTGCATATCCATCGCATCCTCCATTGCACGTTACATCAAAAGCTGCAAAACTGAAATTCAAAGCAGAAGGTTCCGATACAGTCACCACAGCGGTATCTGTACATCCGTTATTATCAGTTACTGTTACCGTATAAACCCCTGCTGCCAGTCCTGTTTCCGTTGAATTTGTGCCACCTGATGACCAACTGTAATTATAGGGTGATGTCCCACCTGAGGAATTTGCAGTTGCATCCCCTGTTGCATCTCCTGCACACAGTGGATCTGATGATGCAGAAATGCTTGCTATAACTTGTGTTGGTTCAGAAATGGTCACCTGTGAAGTTGATGTGCAACCATGACTGTCAGTTACAGTTACCGTATAAGTGCCGGCTGCTAATCCGATTTCCGTGATATTTGTTCCTCCTGAAGACCATGAATAGGAATAAGGAGCTGTCCCTCCGGATGCTGAAGACGTGGCATCACCATCTGATGAACCAAAGCACAACGTATTGTTGAATGCTGAAACACTACTTGTTAATAATGTCGGTTCATTGATAGTTACAGTATCAATTGCTACACAACCTACATTGTCCGTTACACTTACCGTATAAGTGCCTGCACATAACCCGGTTTCTGTTGTACCCGTGCCTCCCGATGACCAGTTGT
>CAZUDW010000150.1:0-2049 GCA_964619305.1 uncultured Flavobacteriales bacterium | reverse complement strand
CTTATTGTTTGCCATTTAGTTGCACCAAGCGCAAAGGATGCTTCTTTAATGGTTTTGGGTACGGCTTTGACGGCTTCTCTCGTGGCAACAATAATTACAGGTAATATCAAAAGTGCAAGGGTAAAACTCCCTGCCAATAAGCTGCCACCGAAGTTCATTATCCTGACAAATATTTCAAGCCCTAAAATGCCGTAAATGATGGAAGGAACACCTGCAAGGTTTGCAATATTGATTTCTAACAGGTTGTTTAATCTGCCTTTTCTGCTGTATTCTTCGAGATAAATGCCTGCTGCTATACCGAGCGGAATTGCTATGATGGCTGTTAAAAAAAATATCCAGATGGTTCCAGTCCATGCGGTTAAAATGCCGGCTTTTTCAGGGAAACGGGATGGCAAGCTGGTGATGAATTTCCAATCCAATCTTTGCACACCATCTATTAAAATATCAATAATGAAAATGGCCAGCGCAACTAATCCGATGAACGTGCAAAGTATGCCAACATATTTGAACAGCTTATCTTTTATTCTGTTTTTCGCAGCGTTATTCATACTGTTGCCGGTATTTTTTGTTGATTAAAAAACTGATGTTATTCAGGATAAATGTCAGGACAAACAATGAAATGCCCGCTGCAAAGATGGTTTTGTGCTCCAGCGAATCAAAGGGTACATCGCCTGAGCTGACCTGAACAATATATGCAGTAATGGTTTGCACGGGTTCAAGGGGATTAAGGGAGAGGCCGGGCAGTTGTCCTGCTGCTATGGTTACTATCATGGTTTCTCCTATGGCTCTTGAAATAGCGAGAATTACGGATGCTGCAATGCCTGATGAGGCAGCGGGAATGGTTACTTTAAAAACGGTTTGCAGTCGTGTGGAACCCATGCCATAAGCGGCTTCCCGCAATGATTTCGGGACTGAGTGCAAGGCATCTTCGCTGAGTGAAGAAATAAACGGAATGATCATTATACCCATTACGATACCTGCCGAGAGCGCATTAAAACCGGATATGCCGGGAAAAATGATTTTCAGGAATGGCGTTACTACCATCAGTGCAAAAAAACCATATACAACAGTGGGCACAGTTGCCAGAAGCTCAAGCAATGGCTTTATGGTTATCCGGAATGATGCAGGTGCGTATTCGCTCAGGTAGGTTGCGATGCTCAAGCCGATTGGAAGCGCTACAATAATGGCAATGAAGGTGGTAAGCAATGTTCCTGCGAGCAGGGGAAGGATGCCAAAATGTTTTTCAGAGAATAGGGGCGTCCATTGGCTGTCGGTCAAAAAATCAACTATTGAAATTTCACGAAAGAAATCAACGGCTTCAACAGATAGTATTAAGATAATACCTACAGTGGTAAGTATAGTAATGAACGCACTAAGGAACAAGATTTTTTCTATTATAAGTTCTTTTAGTCGCATAGCTTAAATACTGCAAAACCGAAGCTGGTTTTGCAACTCCGGTTCGCACATAAGAGTGGATGACGTGATTATCTGCCTAATTGCCTCAAAGTGCATTCAATTCTTTTTTTGACTTGTTATATTCTGATGCGGAAAACGGAATATAGCCCACATCCTTTGCAAGTTCGCCCGCATTGTCAAGGTAGAAATTCAAAAATCCGGCTACTTCTTTTCGTTTTGCCGATTTTGTATTTACATATATGTACAATGACCTTGAAAGTGGCGAATAGGTTCCGTTACCAACCGTTTCGAGCGAAGGAGATACAGCTCCGTTTCCGTTATCTACACCGATTAATTTTAGCTTGTCTTTATTTTCGGTATAGTATGCCAGTCCGAAATAGCCCAGTGCATTTTTGTCGGTGCTGATGCCTTGCACAGCTACATTGTAATCGGCAACAGCATTGTAGTCAGAACGGCAGGCGCCAGATTCTCCTATTATTTCTTCGGTAAAGTAATCATAGGTTCCGTGGGCGGTGCTGGGTCCGAACAGGTTAATTTTTTCATCAGGCCAATCGCTTCTGATGTCGCTCCACTTATTTATTGTACTGTTGGGTTGCCACAGTTGCTTTAATTCTTCGGTAGTGATGGTTTCCA
>CAZUDW010000149.1:0-2300 GCA_964619305.1 uncultured Flavobacteriales bacterium | reverse complement strand
ATGGCAGGGGGTTCGGAGATGGTGAAGCTGCTTGTTTCAGAACAGCCATTATTATCAGTCACTGTAACTGTATAAGTTCCACCTGATAAACCACTTTCAGAACTATTGTTTCCACCTGATGACCATGCATACGTAAATGGAGATGTGCCTCCACTAACAGAAATGGTTGCAAATCCATTTGCCATACCGTTACATGCCACATCACTTGAGTCAATATTTGAAACAACAAGTAATAGCGGTTCAGTGATAGTAACCGAAGAGACAGAAGTACAACCATTGTTATCCGTTACAGTAACCGTATATGTTCCGGCACCAAGATTATTCTCAGTTGAAGCATTACCTCCGCTTGACCAATTATATGAATAAGGTGTTGCTCCTCCACCAGGAGTAGTGCTTGCAGACCCGTCAGTTAGTCCATTGCAACTAACATTTATTGTTGAATTATTTAAAACCATTGCGGGAGGTTCAGTAATTTGCACAGTATCAATTGTGGTGCATCCGTTGCTATCGGTAACAGTCACGTAATAATTTCCCTGAGATAAACCGGTTTCTGAGTTTGTGCTACCCCCGGAAGACCATAAATAGGAATAAGGTGATATGCCACCCGAAACTAATACAGAGGCGGAACCGTCATTCCCTCCATTACAACTTACATCAGTACTGGAATTAATAGTGGCTATTAATAACGGTGGTTCATTAACGATACCTGTATCAATCAGTTGTTGGTTATTAGCATCTGTTACAGTAACATAAAATGTGTCTGCACATAAACCGGATATTGAATCTGTAGTTGCTCCATTACTCCATTGGTAAGTATAGGGTGTCTGACCAAAAGACATTGTTGCTTTTGCTGTGCCATCACAATCACCATTACAGGTTACATCAGTGGTAACAACTCCTGTAGATGGCACAATACATGAGATATTGTCCATCAGAACATTAATATAGGAATAAGATTGAGATCCGCATGTGTTAATATAGTAAGGAGAAAATGCAATATATGTCCAGTTACTTGAGGGGGTAAATGTAATCGTATAAGTCTGCCAGTTGGTGTGATAAAAAGCACCTGAAACCCATAATGTTTCAGCTTGCGTACAAGATGTCATCCCTCCGTATAACCCAAGTGTACTGTAGCATCCGTAAGGCATAGCCGTATTATAAATATCAGAATGTGCAAGATCAACGGTTAGTGTGTAAGATTGTCCGGCAACCATTGGAGGATTCAACAATTGTGTCATTCCTTCATTATATCCGTTAGGAGACCAGCCGGAATGTAAAAAACTAACATATGTATTCCCATTGGATGCCGGCAATGTAATACCCCATTGCCCGGGTTGTGTATCGGGTGTGCCATAACAGGTTTGCCAGGGAGCGGGAACTACGTGCGGTGCAGATGTCCCTTCCATTGAAGGATTCTGATAGCATATTTGTTGTTGCGCAGTAGCAACAGATGTGATAAAAATTAACAAAAAAACAAGGTAGTTTTTCATAATAAAATATTTGCACTTACAGATTCAAAATCGGTTATATGACGTCAAATTTACAAAAAGGTTGCTTACATATTTCGACTGAATGAATGAAAACTACAAAGCGTCAAACGTTAAATATTATTATAGTAATTTAGTATCGGAAAATTAAATTAATCCTATGAAAGCAAATAAGGTTTGCATGGAATGTGGTGATAAAATCATTGGTCGGTCTGATAAAAAGTTTTGTTCTGATGCTTGCCGTAATTCTTACAATAACAGGATTAACAGAGATGTGAATAATTATGTTCGAAATGTCAATAATACACTCAGGAAGAACAGAAGAATTCTTAAATTATTAAATGTAAAGGATAAAACCCGGGTTCACAAAACTGCATTGGAAAAGAAAGGATTTAATTTTAATTATTTCACAAATAATTATGTTACAAAAACGGGAAGAACATATTTTTTCTGCTATGATCTTGGTTATCTGGAGGTTGAAAACAATTATTTTATGATTGTTCAAAGAAAAGAGTATGTAGAGTAGATGCATCAGGCAAAAGACTGCTGATATACTCTTCATTGATTCGCGAACCGTTGACGGTCACCGCGAAATGATATACCGATTGCTGAATTAATTTGCAAAAAAGTTTTTACTGATGAGCGGATTTCTCACCGATAGCCAAAGGGGAGGAATAATACAAACAACACCTCATCGCAGAACAACGATCTTTTCGCTTGCAACCTGCTTTCCATCTACTTCCAACCGGCTCTGGAACTTTTCCAGCCGGCTCTGGAAAAAAGTTATCTGGCGATAGAAGAAAGTTATCTGGC
>CAZUDW010000148.1:0-2448 GCA_964619305.1 uncultured Flavobacteriales bacterium | reverse complement strand
CAGGGGGTTCGGAGATGGTTACGGTTGCGGTGGATGTGCAGCCGTTGTTGTCGGTTACGGTTACCGTATATGTGCCTGCCAACAGGTTGTTCTCGGTAGCTCCTGAGTTTGCAGAAGGCCAGAGATAGGTATAAGGAGAAGTTCCTCCTGAAGCAGTGGCAGTTGCAGAACCGCTGTTCTGCCCGTTGCAGAGCGCATCGCTGAAGGATGATATGCTGTCTGTGAGCAGTGGGGGTTCCAGCACAGTGACAAGAATAGAATCAGAACAACCAGAACTATCTGTAACTATAACCTGATATGTTCCTGCACATAATCCAGTTGCAATACTATCTGTTTGATTACCTGCATTGGCATCCCATTGGTATGTGAAAGGAGAGGCACTACTATTAGCAATCACAATTGCGCTTCCGTCACATCCTCCATTACAAGTTACTTCTATAGAATCACCTTGAAGCGCAGGTGGTGTACAACAGGGTATTATTGTCACAACAGTATCTAGTGTATCAACGGAACAACCCTGCCAAATAGTTGCTTTAACCGTATAGGTTCCGGGACTTGAAAAAATATGACACGGATTTAAAGATGTAGAATTGTTGTTAGGACCGGATGGAGGATCATCAAAATCCCAGTAAACAGAATCTACAGAATTTGCATTTATTATTGAAAAACATGCAGTATCACAAATGCCATATTGAACATCAATTGAAGGGAAACATGTTATATTAAAGGATAATGATGCCGCAAACCCATTTCCTGATGCTAGGATTTCCCCTCCATTTCCTAATGTGACATCATAAACAGCTCCTGTTGTATTTATTGTTTGCAACAGGTTTAATGATTGGTCATACATCAAGACACCGGTTGAGGAACCAACATAAACATTGCCACAACCATCAACGGCAAGTCCGCTATTGTTATCGTTTGAACCACCAGGAATTGCAATACTTGTAATAAGTGCTCCTGTATTCAAATCCCTTTTAAAAAGTGTTCCACCAGAATTTGAATATAAAAAATTATTACCAGCTGCCAGTCCATTATAATGAGCTATGATTGGATTGGGCCCGTTCCCATAATTTGGTGTTTGATTATATGTTGGATTATGTTGTGAGGGAACATTGAAAATCAGGTTAAAGTTTAGATCAACAGCAACCAATCTTTCATCGGCTCCATAGTCTGAGGTGATTGCATAAATATAATCGTTCGGAGCCCAGCAGATAGCCCGATTGTCCTTTCCTCCTGTTGTGATAGAAGTAGTACCAAAACGATTTCCGTTTGTTGTATCGATATTGGAGAATCTTCCTCCCGGTGGGCCAAATGAATCACCGGCAATTACTTCACCGGCACAATTACCTGCAATCACCCAAAATTCAATGTAAAAATTTAATGTATTTGTCCAAAGGATAACTCCACCAGGACTTACTTTCACCATACTTGGTACGGCACCGGCTCCATTATGTCCTCCTGATGTATATGAGTTACCATAACCATCAACTACCAGATCCCCATATCTTTGGTTTGTGTTGGGTGTATTTAATGACCAAATTAAGATGCCGTTGGGAGTATATTTATTCAATTTATATGGGTTCAATCCTCCATGTAGCCAAATATTTCCGGCAGCATCATGCTCAATATCATAAATAACATTTTGAGTAGTCATATTGGGATTAATAGTCCATGGATCGATGATTACCTCCTGGCTATGGTCATAATCAGTAAGATTAAATCGGATGTTATTACCTGTTCTCAGAAATTTTGACTGAATAGGTGTTTTACTATCACTATAATATGTTACCGGTTTGTGATCAATAATATCACCTAAATCAGTTGTTAAATGCAGATTATTGTTTTGGTCTAATGATATTGCATTTTGTTCTGTATAACTCATCTGAATAAGCGAAGGATCAGCTCCCGGATGTAAAATGATTGAGTATTTTATACCTTTTGTTTTATGAAATTCATATTTAACATCAATGTTTGGATACAAATCCTTATACATGATATATTGATATCCCTTTGCTCCGTAAATCGGTTTGCTGTTTTTGCCGTGCATTGCATAATTGAAGTTTGCCGATGTCATCTCCCATCCAATAATCTTCACATCCGGATTAGATCCAATCCACTGCATTTTAACATAGTGGCTTATCGTAGAAAGCTCTGTATTTTCTTCTTTTTCTTCATCATTTTTTCCAAGCCCGCTTTCTCCATTTGTTTCTACAGAAGTCCATTCATACTCATCCAATCTGTAAGTGACTCCTTTTTTTGAAAAGAACGTCTTTTCATTAATGTGATCAATAGCATATTCAATTTTATCTTGTGGATTCAAACTCTCACCATTGAATTGACCTTTATTTTCGATGAAAACTTTCTCTTTAAAAGGTGTTGCCAACCAATTGAATTCTTTGGTTTGAATTACATCAGGTTGAATATCTACTATTTTTTGATTTGTAT
>CAZUDW010000147.1:0-2655 GCA_964619305.1 uncultured Flavobacteriales bacterium | reverse complement strand
CACCCGCAAAGGATACGATCATGAGTATATCGGACATGTGACTGTGGTGAGGTAAATTTAAAAATATGAATTCAATACGCACTATACTTATTCTTCTTTTAATCTCAAGCACTTCGTTCTGTATAGCCCAAAATGAAAAGGATTTAGATATCTCGCATGCTCCTATGAGTTTTATTTCAAACAGTAGTGGTGATTTTGAGGTAAAAGTAAATTATGTTTCTCCATCAATTGATAAAGAGCAAGTGGTTTGGGGTGGAATTATTCCTTATAACCAGGATTGGCCTCAAAATATAAATCATGCATTTAAAATTACTTTCAATAGACCGGTACAAATAGGTTACGATCAGGAGAATCGCTTGGATAAAGGCACATATTATATCCAGATAAATCCGTCTGAAAAGAAATGGACTTATATATTTAAAAATGAAGATGAACAAATTGTATTGAAATATACCACCTTTAAGATATATTCTATTGAGCAACAAGACAGGATGCTAGTTTTCTTAGATGAACCTGAACCATCCAATGGCATGTTAATTATGAATATAAAATGGGGTAAGGTTGTTGGATCCTTGTTTCTTTATCCATTATAAACTAAAAATGGTATGAAAAGAAGCAACCTTCTTGTTTTTTTTCGTCATATTGTTGTACTTTGTCTAAATAAATTTCAAATACAATGTCAAGAATCAAATCTGTTATTCTGGGTTGTGCCATCTTTGTGTTACTTATTCCGACACAATTAAAATCACAAAATTTACTTTACAAAAACTGGTGGTTTTTTGGGTATTTTAGTGGTGTTGACTTTCAAACAAATGGCAATCCTATAGGTGCGAATGGTGGTCAAACCAACGCTTATGAAGGAACCTCATGCATCTCTGATAATGCTGGTAATCTGATGTTTTACACTGATGGAATTACTGTCTGGGATAAAAACCATAATATTATGCCTAATGGTACCGGATTGATGGGGAATTATTCTAGTTCACAATCAGGTATGATTTGTCCCATTCCAAACAACCCGGATCAATGGTATATTTTTACTATTTGGCCGTCAAATGGATTGCGTTATTCAATTGTAGATATGACTTTAAATTCGGGATTAGGAGCAGTCGTCAATGGACAAAAGAATATTTTATTACATGCTCCACCTGTTTGTGAGAAATTGACAGGTGCTCCCCATTGTGATCAAGGTAATTTTTGGGTTGTTATTCACGAACAAGGCAATAGCAACTTTGCTGCTTATGAGGTCACTTCTTCAGGAATTAACCCTGCTGTAATATCAAGTGTTGGTCCTGCACAGGGAGGAGCAATTGGTTATATGAACATTACTGAAGATGGTACGAGAATCGGACTATCTAATTACAATCCTTCGCTATTCGTTGCTGATTTTGATGATAATACGGGAATTGTTTCTAATATGATCGACCTCAATTATGGTTCCAATTATAGTTCCTATTTCTCTCCGGCAGCAACGATGTTTTATCATTGGTCATATACACCTTCTAATGTGATTTGGCAGGTTGATCTAACATTAGGCACACAAACAGCTATCAATGCATCAAGAATTCAAATTGCCACCCAAGGTAACTGGTACAGTGGCTTTATGACAGGAATGGATAACAGGGTGTATGTTGGGTCTTACCAACAACCCTGGTTACACAGGATTAACAACCCCGATCTTTATGGATCTGCATGTAATTTCCAGGCAAACGCTGTTTCAATACCCGGAAATGCCAGCCTTGGATTACCTAATTTTATTCCAAAATTTCCTGTTGATACAAATTATATGTCCTACACTATTGCACAGCAAGGTTGTGATACTGTATATTTTTATTTAAACGACACCACAGCACTTGATTCTGTATTGTGGGATTTTGGAGATAATACAAATTCATCAATATTCCAACCATACCATATTTATTCAAACTCTGGTACATATAACGTGAGTTGTATTCTTTGGTTTAAATGCCGTACAGATACTGTATTTGATACATTGACAGTTTCAACTTCTTTTGCTCTGACAGAAACCCATATTGATGAAACATGTAACTTGTGTAATGGATCTGCAACAGCTGTAATAACCGGAGGCACATCACCATTTACTTATCAATGGGATTCATTAACAGGGTTTCAAACAACAATAACTGCCACAGGTTTATGTAATGGTAATTATGATGTTACAGTTACCGATAATAATGGTTGTCAAAAAGTACTTACAATCACAATCCAAAATAATTCAAGCAGTATGACTTTAACTCCTGACTCCGTAGCTGCGACATGTTTTGGTAATTGTGACGGGCAAGCCACTGTTGTTCCTAGCGGAGGTTTTTCACCATATATTTATCAATGGGATGCCAATGCAGGAAATCAGACGACACAAACTGCTACAGGGTTATGTGCAGGAACTTATACATTACTTATCACAGATAGTCTTGGGTGCTATGACAGTATTCAGGTTACTGTGCTGGAACCCCCACTGCTCACAGACAGCATATCATCCTTCAGCGATGCGCTCTGCAACGGGCAGAACAGCGGTTCTGCAACTGCCACTGCTTCAGGAGGAACTTCTCCTTATACCTATCTCTGGCCTTCTGCAAACTCAGGAGCTACCGAGAACAACCTGCTGGCAGGCACATACACGGTGACTGTAACCGA
>CAZUDW010000146.1:0-2751 GCA_964619305.1 uncultured Flavobacteriales bacterium | reverse complement strand
TTACCGGTTTGATTACCACAGATACTACACCATCCTGTTGTCCAGTACACTGTAATCGTAACAGTTGCTGACCTGCTTATTGCTGCTGCAAAAGACATCAGAAAAAGCATCAAAGAAATTTTATACAATTTCCTGAAACCTCTTTCTGAATTAATCGAATTGAATAATTTCATAATTTTTATACTTTAAAATGACTGAACATATTAAATATAGCATTCTCCTGCATCTACCTATCCCTGACCTAAATCAGACGTGAATTTATAAAAAAGTTGCCTGCTAACTATTCTGTTTAGACCAAACGCGGATTTCTCAAGACAATAAGCTCATTATTTTCGATAAGAGTTAAAAATACATCGGCACTTTTTCAGAAGGTTTGATGACCGGCTCATTGGGTAAAAAATAAATGTTTTTATATTCAACTACACCTTCTTCATCAATTTTTAATAACAGCGATTGATATGGTTTAAACCTGAGCTTTAAGGCAATGGATTGACCTTTTCGATTGATGTGAACCAGTTTTTCAATAATGGTTGTTGTAAAAGACTGTCCACTTGTAATAGGATATTCAAGGTTGTGACTTACCGGATTGGCAAAAAAGATATACATATTTCCATTGTCCTCCCTTACCCAGTAATCAAGCAGAGTATCGCATGTGATGAATTGTCTGAATGTTGGTTTGAAGCTTGCATTGACATTAGGAAGAGATGCCAGATCGAATACCAGTTTTCGATAATTTTTACTTTTATTGAACCCGGGTTCGAATGGAAATTGCTTCAGACAAACCGGAACTCCTTTTTTTGCAATATCTATGATTGTCTTGATCGCTTCTATGTCAAGATAATGCACATCGAGATAAAGCATTTCAAACTCAACATCTCCACATAAGAGTTTATTATTCTTTACCTCAGCATTTTTAAGGAAATAACGATTCACCCATAACGGACAATATGGATTCAACTCTTCTGGAATTTTTGTATACCTCATTTCATATTGCCCCCACACCCAGACTCTTTGCCTCTCCGGAGGATAAGCCCCTGCCATCACACGATCTTCCCATGGGATATAGACCGCTATTTGCCCGTAGGTCTTTCCCTTCTGCATATAACTGCAAACTTTTCTTATGTATTCATTCAACTCCGGCAGTTCAGGCGTAAGTGAGCCCTTTCTACCAACATATACAGAGGCAAAGAAATTGACTGTGTCTTCTCCTACACGGTTAAAAGGCATCCCATGCCAGAAAATCTGATTCACCCCTTGTGCAAAAAGGGCATCGGCAACCATTTTTAAATCGGCTGTTTGTTCTTCCCGAATGTATTTATCAGGAAATCCATACATGCAGGTGAATGTTTCACTGCTCACTATTTTCCTGCCTGCAAGAGCTGCTGCAGAAGAGACTATCCTGCTGTAAACCGGATTGTTCAGCATAGCTTCTGTTTCAGGAATATCAACCATTGCATATGCTTCCATCACGTCTGTGGGTGATGCCAGGCACTGCACCCTGCTTTTTATATTCATACTATGGCAAAATTCTGTGAACGGAATATAGAAACTATCAATTACATTTTTAGACAGGCATTTCATATAATCATATCTAACATCCGGAAAATTGTCAATGCCTTTCTCCATATAAGGGACAATATCATAATTAAACATGGTCTTAAACAAATTATCGAATCCATTTGTCCAAAGCTTGTTGTGCGCATTCAGTTTGATCTCCCAACTGTCGCAGAATAAAGAAGAACGGGACCCTTTCAATGCAGGGTGTAACGCTTTTCCAATTCTCCCGGCATAATGTAACAAGGCAGTTTTGCTCAGGTGGTTAATCACCCTGCCATATACAGGGTATTCCCATGAGAAGGATATTTTTTGATCAAAAGCAGTGTCACCAAAAATCTGTACGCCATCACTTTTTTTTACGTAACTATCCCCAAACGGCCATCCACTTCCGACAGTGAAATCACAACCCAACCCAAGACTGTCACAGCAATGCGCTGCATATTGTACAATTTCTGTCCATGCTTCACTCAACCAGATTTGAGGATGATCCGCAGTGTTGCGGGTAATATTTTTATTCATGCGATAAAGAGGATACAGCCAGGCAATCTCCACCCCTCCGAAACCCTGTTCTTTCACCCAACTCAGTTGTGCCTGTACATCCTTCTTTTTTATTTCTGATGCAAACCACCACCAGCGTGTATATGGTTTAGCTGATTGATAAAGAGTAACAGATTCACCTTGAGTGTCATTATTTACCTGTTTTCCTCCTCTTTTACAACCAACTATGACTAGTGAAAAGACAAAGCATGAAATGTAAATTATATATTGCAGGCAATGCTTCATGAAACAGTTCTTTCCAAGCAAAAATAAAATATGTTATTTGATACCGCCTGATCAGACTATAGCTTTCACAACAAGGGTGATAATATATAGATAAATGTTTAGTTTCAGGTATAAAGATTTAGATTTCCCGTCATGAGTGCATCCCGGTAATTATCGGGATATAACCGGAAAAATTGCTTGTTTTTCAACGTTTTATTATAGAAAGAGCGGTTACTTCAGGGTTGACACAGTTAACTGAACAGACCCGAACAGACCCCAGAATGATATCATATTGGAGCAGAATGATATCATATTGGAGCAGAATGATATCATATTGGAGTAAAATGATATCATATTGGAGCAGAATGATATCATACTGGAGCAGAATGATATCATATTGGAGCAGAATGATATCATATTGGAGTAAAATGA
>CAZUDW010000145.1:0-3288 GCA_964619305.1 uncultured Flavobacteriales bacterium | reverse complement strand
TTATGATATCATTTTGTCTTGAAGTAACACGCTTTTTCTATAATAAAACGCTGAAAAACAAGCACAATCACCTGATAATATTGGAGCAAAATCTCTTATATCAATTCAAACTTATTGCTGCCCTATATCACTTTTGTTTATGGCATTATAAATCACTTGCATAATGCGTGTTCTAATGCCCAGT
Source organism: uncultured Flavobacteriales bacterium (assembly GCA_964619305.1). Taxonomy (GTDB): domain Bacteria; phylum Bacteroidota; class Bacteroidia; order Flavobacteriales_H; family CAZUDW01; genus CAZUDW01. The sequence continues at coordinate 3,104 of CAZUDW010000145.1, read as the reverse complement.
TCAATCAGTTTTTTATTGGTTGCATCAGGATACACACGGTTAGAGAGAAAGATATAAACGACTTTTTTATCAGGATCTGCCCATGCAAATGTGCCGGTAAAACCCGAATGACCAAAACTATCAAAAGAGATACAATTACAGGTGGGTCCCCATCCCCCATCGCGTACAGGTTTATCAAAACCCGCACCTCTGCGGTTATCTGTTTCGCAAAACTGACAGGCAGTAAAAAGGTTCAGAATTGAATCGCTTAAAAACCGTTCACCACCATAGGTGCCACCGTTCAAATACATCTGCATCAATTTAGCCAGGTCATTTGCATTTGAAAACAAACCGGCATGGCCCCCCACTCCACCCAGCATAGCTGCACCGGGATCATGCACATAACCCTGTATTAATTGCTTCCTGAACTGCATATCATATTCTGTCGGCACAATGAGCGATTTATCAAATTGATCTAAAGGGTTGAAACATGCTGTTGTCATACCAAGAGGTGAGTAAAAAGTCCTTTCAGCATATTCGTTCAAATTCATACCGGTCAGGTCCTGAATGATTTTAAGGAAGAAATAATAACCTAAATCGCTGTATAGATAAGTCCCTGATTCCTTTAATGACGTTTTGAGTATCCTTCTATACATCTGCATAGGATAATCATTTCTGATATAGAGATTCTCCGCTACCTTGATGGAATATTTATCAGAATATTGCATGTGGTAAATATTGGTATCGGGTTCTCCTTTATCAAGTGTTTTGAGATAGAAAGGAATCCATGACACTAAGCCCGCCTGGTGTGCAAGTATCTCTTTCACAAGCAGGTTTTTATAATCAGTTGTATCTGTCATCCCAGGCAGGAAATAGCCAAGTGTAGCATTCAAGTCGAATTTATTTTCATCGGCAAGTTTCATCAGAGAAGGTACCGTTGCCGCTATTTTAGTAACTGAAGCAAGATCGTAAAGGTTATCATTGCTGACTCTATGTTTTGCATCATAGGTGTAGAATCCGAATGATTTATTATAAATCACCTTTTGGTCTTTAGCAACAAGAACCTGGCAACCGGGATATGCCTGTTTGCTTATTCCTTCTCTGGCAAGTATGTCAATACTGTCCAGATCTGCAGCATTTATACCTGCATCTTCAGGTACTGTATATTGAAATCGCACAGCATTCCCGGTCTGAAGACCTGATCCGGCTTCAAACTCTTTTGTTGCACTTACCGGGATGCGACCTCTTGCAGGAATACCTCCAAATAATAACTGGGCAGCATATTGCTGTGGCATCTCCCTGTCTTCATAAGCAAGAAGCAAGGCATTAGCTTTTGAAACAGATTTTAAGTATTTGATGGAATAAGGATTTGCGAATAGAGAAATAACCGTAGGTTTTGTCATAGCTATTTTGCTAATGAGTATATCGGCAGAAGTTGTAATTCCAAAATGTTTTGAGGGCTTTTCATTGGTATGATGAATGCTTACAATGATAAGGTTATATTGATCCAGTTTGTTTATCAGTTCAGTCACTTCTTCAGCAGATATCTCGCTTCCAAGCTGAAAATCGTCCACAGCAGCATAGTTTTTAAGCATCTTCTGAAATGCATTCTCATTTTGTGTCCCGATGGCAACAGAGGCAATACGTAGTGTATCAAGGTGCTTGAAAGGTATGATGGCTGATTCATTTTTTAGCAATGTCAAAGAAGATGCAACTATCCTGCGATAAGTTATATCATATTTCTTCTTATTGAGATCAGGAACAAGCCCCTTTATGTCCACATGATGAGGATGATTCAGACCAACCCATTCTTTGAGGGCTAGTATTTTTTTGCATCTTTGATTTATTTCTTCCTGCGTGATCCTGCCATCTGCTATCGCTTGTTTTATCTTTTCGATTGCACCTTGCACATCTTCTGAAAACAGCAATATATCATTGCCAGCGAGCAGGGCTTTCACATCCAAATCTCCGGGCTTAAAATACCGGCTTACTCCTTTCATGTTCAAAGCATCAGTAAATACAAGCCCTTTAAAAGCAAGCTCATTTTTCAAAAGTCCGTTTACAACTTTTGGTGAAAGGGTAACAGCAGTATTTTCAGTAGCATCCAGAGCAGGAACATACAAATGGGCAACCATGATCGCTCCAACACCATTGCGAATCATTCTCCTGAAAGGGTATAACTCCAGCGAATCTAATCTCTTACGAGTATGTTTAATAACAGGAAGTGTCAGGTGGGAGTCACTGCCTGTATCTCCATGCCCAGGAAAATGCTTAGCACAAGCAAGAACTTTGTGGTCTTGCATTCCCTTCATATAAGCTATTCCTTTATCAGCCACTCTTTTTCTTAACTCACCAAATGAGCGACTGTTGATCACCGGGTTGTCCGGATTATTGTTCACATCAACCACCGGTGCGAGATTTACATGCACACCCAGCCTTTTGCACTGCTCAGCAATGTCTGCACCCATCCTATAGATAAGTGTGTCCTGCTCCATAGCTCCCAGCATCATCTGCTTTGTATAGCGAAAAGTGCTGTCCAAACGCATTGCAAGGCCCCATTCTGCATCCATGCTGATCAGTAAAGGTGTTTTAGAGATATTTTGGTAATGATTGGTCATATTTGCCTGACGCACCGGTCCTCCCTGAAAGAAAATCAACCCACCAATATGTTGCTCACGAATCAATTTGTCAATTTGCTGTTGGTGCTCATATCCTTTATTGGAATATGCTGCGATGACAAACAACTGTCCGATACGTTCCTCAATACTTAAAGAGTTAAAAACTGAATCTACCCAGTGCCCTCCATGTAAAAAAGGGGGATTTAGAATAATGGTGTCCTGAGAAACTTCCCTCTTTTGTATAACTTTCTTTCCGGAGAATGAAAGCATACTTACAAATAACAACATGATTATAAGTAATTTGGGAGCACTTCTCATCACCAACAAAATAGAGTATTATCAAGCATGAACAACTGAGATCAAATTTCGCATTTACAAGAGATTATTGAAGCTATTACAAAGCATTTATCAACAAAACACATGTGAATGAAACTAAATAGCCTCAATTTCTAATTTAGAAGACTAAATTGTTTGTATCATCTTATACAAGCAACCCTTGTGAACTTA
>CAZUDW010000144.1:0-3389 GCA_964619305.1 uncultured Flavobacteriales bacterium | reverse complement strand
ACAAAGGAATCTTCTTCCCTGTTTAAAAGAGATCTCCTGTTAGAATTACAAGCTAATATAATCAGCACAAATCCAATAATACATAGCTTAATTCCTATAGGCTCTGTATTGATGCTAATGAATTTCATTTTAAATAAAGGCTTTCTATTTTATTGGTATCAACCAGGAAATCAATCCTAATCATACCCAAAGATAGCAGAATAACTTTAAACGACCTGCCTTTACATACTTTTAAGTAAGTAATAACAAACTTCTAACTTGTCATTTTCACTTATAGCTTACAACGAACCAATCATGTTTAATGGATTAACCCATTCATGAAACTGTTCTTCCGTAAGGTATCCCAGACGGATAGATTCATCTTTGAGTGTTGTGCCATTTTTGTGAGCAGTTTTGGCAATTTCAGCAGCTTTTTCATAACCAATATGCGTGTTAAGGGCTGTAACCAACATTAATGAATTATCAAGATTGTATTTTATTCTTGATGGATTCGGTTCTAATCCAACAACCAGATGATCATTAAATGAAATACAGGCATCTCCAAGAAGACGTGCAGAAGTTAAAAAATTATAAGCCATAAGGGGTTTGAAAACATTTAATTCAAAATGCCCATTCATTCCGCCTATAGAAATAGCAGTATCATTCCCTATTATCTGAGCACATACCATTGTCATTGCTTCACATTGAGTTGGATTAACTTTTCCAGGCATTATTGAAGAACCGGGTTCGTTGGCTGGAATTATTATCTCACCTATACCACATCGTGGACCAGATGCAAGCATACGGATATCATGAGCAATTTTCATAAGACTAACAGCAATTTGTTTTATTGCTCCATGGGTCTCCACAATTGCATCATGAGCAGCAAGCGCTTCGAATTTGTTTGGAGCTGTAATGAAAGGAAATCCTGTAAATTCTGCAATTTTAGAAGCAACCAACTCAGCATATCCTTTTGGTGTGTTGATCCCTGTTCCTACGGCAGTGCCTCCAAGAGCAAGTTCTGAAAGATGAGCGAGAGTATTCTTTAAAGCTTTTATTCCATGCTCAAGTTGAGAGACATAAGCCGATAGCTCCTGACCAAGTGTTAAAGGAGTTGCATCCATCAGGTGAGTTCTGCCAATTTTTACAATATCTTTATATGCCTCAGATTTTTTTCTGAGTGAGTTCATCAGTTTTGTAATAGCAGGGATGGTGTGTTCAACAATCATTTTATAAGCTGCTATATGCATTCCTGTGGGAAAAGTATCATTGGATGACTGAGATTTATTTACATCATCATTTGGATGAATATATTTACTATTATCACCAAGCTGGCCCCCATGAAGTATTTGTGCCCTGTTAGAAATAACCTCATTTACATTCATATTTGATTGTGTTCCTGAACCTGTTTGCCAAATTACCAGAGGGAAATGTTCATCCAGTTTGCCTGCCAGTATCTCATCACAAACTTCTGAGATGATATCTCTCTTGTCCTCGGGCAACACTCCAAGTTCACAATTAGTATGAGCAGCCGCTTTTTTCAAATAAGCAAAAGCATAAATTATTTCTTTAGGCATGCTTGCCGCATAACCAATTTTGAAATTATTCCTTGAGCGTTCGGTCTGCGCTCCCCAGTACTTGTCAGCTGGCACTTTCACTTCGCCCATCGTATCTTTTTCAATTCTGAATTCCATGTTCTTGATTTTAGTTATTATTTTAAAACTTTTTGTGTAATTGCAAATCTATAATATACATTTGCGATATGGAAACATTAGCCGTCCTTTTTCTAATTCTTATAATGGCCATGGCTTTTTGGATATTGACTTTTCTTGTCATTTTTATTTTCGGATGGCTTGTTTTGGGAATAATTGAAAAAATAAATCCCAGGCTGGCTTATGCGTTTATTGGTTATTATAAAGGAAGAGATCCTGCTAAAGAAAATTAACTCTATTTAATCAGATATAAAATTCTTTGGCTGGGTCTTGCAATAATTGCCTTTGATCCTTTAACTGCTATTGGTCGCTCAATTAACACAGGGTTCTCAGACATCACTTTTATCCATTCTTCATCGTTAAATTCCAAACCTTTGTAATTCTGCCTGAAAAGTCTTTCATTTTTTCTTAGTAACTGTTGTGGTGATAAGTTTAATCTGATCAGCAAATCCTTTATATCTTCCATGCTTAAAGGAGTTTTCATGTATTCAATTACTTTGTAATCCTGTGCGTTGTCCTGTAAAATTTTCAACGCTTCTCTACTGATTTTACATCTTGTATTATGGTATAGCAATATCATCATTGAGTATTTGAAAATTGCATCAGGTATGCTTTGATAAAGGGGTCTATATCGCCATCTAATACAGCTTGCACGTTCCCTGTTTCCACTCCGGTCCGCAAATCTTTCACTAATTTATACGGTTGCATTACGTAATTGCGAATTTGAGATCCCCATTCTATTTTTTTCTTGCTCCCTTCGATTTTTGCTTTTTCCTCTTCTTTTTTCCTGATCTCAAGTTCAAATAGCTTTGATTTTAAAAGTTGAATGGCTTTCTCCTTGTTTTGTAACTGAGATCTCGTTTCAGTATTTTTTATTATTATTCCTGTCGGTATATGTTCTAAGCGAACTGCGGTTTCTACTTTGTTCACGTTTTGACCTCCTGCACCTCCAGAGCGGAAAGTATCCCATTTAATATCAGCAGGATTGATCTCGATCTGAATTGTATTATCCACCAGAGGATAGACAAAAACCGAAGCGAAAGAAGTATGCCTTCTTGCATTTGAATCGAAAGGAGATATTCTGACCAAACGGTGTACACCATTCTCACTTTTCAAATATCCATACGCAAAATCGCCTTCAATTTGCAGCAAGGCAGATTTAATGCCTGCACCTTCTCCATGATTGAGCTCGCGGGGATTAATTTTATAACCTTTTTTTTCAGCCCACATATTATACATGCGCATCAACATTTCCGCCCAATCCTGGCTTTCGGTGCCTCCCGCCCCTGAGTTGATTTCAAGAATTGCAGAGAGTTGATCTTCTTCTCCTCCAAGCATATTTTTAAATTCCAACCCGGCAAGTTTGTTGTTGGTGATTTCAAATTGCTCCAGCACTTCATCTTCTGAAATCTCTCCCTCATTAAAAAAATCAATAAGTACTTTTAAATCAGAATAAGCCGTTTCAACCTCTTCAAAGGCATGTACCCAGCTTTTCTTTCTATTGATCTTTTTTAAAATCTCCTCTGCATGCTTGTGGTCATCCCAAAATGCTTCATCCCGGGTAAGCAATTCTTCTTCTTTTATTCTCGCTCTTTTCCCTGCAACGTCAAAGATGCCTCCTCAGCGCATCCAGGCGCCCTTCTATTTCCTTTATTTGATCTGATATTATCATGCTCCAAATATATCATTTACAAAGAA
>CAZUDW010000143.1:0-3690 GCA_964619305.1 uncultured Flavobacteriales bacterium | reverse complement strand
TCTAAAGGACTTTTTATTTTTACAAGAGCAATATCTGCAATATGTATATATATTTCTGTCGTTTTAGAAGCAGCATATTCCAAAAGATTTTGAATGTGCCTTAGGTTGGTTCCGATTACCCGGGCGGGATATTCGAATGGCGGTTTGTTGTTTTAAACCCTCTATTCTTTATATTCCTACTGATTATCTTTTAACAACTTTTTGATAATCAACCGTTCTGCCTTTTATGTCGTAAAATATAATAATGTAAATTCCGCTTTGTAGAGCCGAAAGATCTATGATATTTGTTTTCGGATAAGTGTTCAGTTTAGCACCAAGAAGGTTATATACTTCAATGCTAGAAAGATTGAAACTATTTGTTTGGATATGGAGATAATTGCTGACCGGATTAGGAAATATCTTAAAACCATTTACTGTTTCTTCTTCTGCTAAACCAGTAAATATGTCTTTATCAAATACTGTAATAACACCTTCATTCGGTATGCTGACATTCAGATTATTTCCGCCAGATATTATGACATCAGGTAATTGTGTTCCATTTTCTGATACGGTTGAATAAGTTATTCCATAAGTACCGTCAGACAGACCAGCAATACTGAAACTATCAGCATATTGAGCGTTTATCACAACAATTTCTCTATTTAATGTATCCTTGTAAGCTGTAACCTGATGTGGGCCACTAACAGTAGCATCAATACGTACTGCACCAGTGGGTATATATTTGAAGTATTGCCTGTAATAGCGGGCTTTAGGATTTTCGTTTATCACAGGATTGGCAGTATCGCTATCGTCAATATTCATTAAAATGCTTGTGTTTGGATTAGCACCACTGTTCACCTCTGCCATAATTCCACATTGCCATGCTGAAACACAGGCATACGTCAAATCACGGTACAACTCATACTGGTCGTTGTTATCATTCCACCATTCCAGCATAGAAGATGTTATATTATTGGTAGTAGCTACATTACAGATTGATTGCAAAGTGGAAATTGGCTTAGCACCGTACTTGTGGTAAGAAACTTCTGTTAAATAATTGGCTGCATTAGGGTTCATCAGTATTGTATCGGTCCAGGGGGTTGCGTTTGCAGGAAGCATAGACGAAGGAGCAATAAAATCAGGGAAATATCCATGGGCAGAAAGAGTATCTCCCGCTGCAGAAATAGCATTTCCGATTGTTGTTCCAACATTTCCGGTTCCCCAAATACTATTTTCCGGTTCTAGAATGATCTCAATGGCATCAGGGGTAAAACCGAAACGATTTTGTAAAGTATCAAAGCAAGCCAACATAAATTCTGCATATTCGTCCGGATTATTATAATGTTCAAAGGGAACAGAAGATCCCTGGTCAAAATCCACATAATTTAAATTTAGATAAAACTTTTTACCAAGTGTTTCAACAGCATTTTTAAGTGGGATAACCACTTTCTCCATTGTATAAATAGTTTCACTAAAGTGAAAGCCTGTATCATTGACTATTGCCGAATTCCCATTATCATTAATTGAATTGTACCACTGTGCTTTCCACGCTGTGCGTGAAATCTGACCAGTAATGTATTGCGTAAAATAATCTATTGGATTCTCAGCACCTGAACGCACTTCTAATCTTATCCTGTTAATGCCTATATCTGCACAAGCATTTGCTACCGAATCATTCCAATCGTCAAGATGGGCGATTTGCCACGGTGTATCAAAATTAGCCATCCAGCCCATGGCTTCCCAGCCTGTTATACGTTGATGTTGAATACTTGTATCAACTGTTACGATATTTTGTGCTCGTGCTGTAAATCCACAAATTGTCAGTAGGATGTGTATTATGATAAGTCTCAATTTATTCATAGTGAATAAGATTTGGTTATTAATATCGTTTAGACTAGACGCGTAAACGTTTTTTTCGTTGCCTGAACGGTTTGCAAAAAAATGTAGGCATAAGGAACGCTAATTTGTCTCCCATGAACAAAGTTTTGAAGAGCACTAAACTCTCGGAAACCCCTGTTTGCCCTATATTTTATGCTTTGATGTTGGCATGTACGTTTTATTCTGCAATGATTTTTCCAGTAATTAAAAGTCCTTTATTGTCAGTCAGTTTGTATAGATAAATTCCTTTTGTTAGTTCTCCTCTTTCTATTACGATGGCATTACCATTTATATGGTAGTCGTGCATAATTTGTCTGCCAATAAGGTCATACAATTTTAAATCTGCATTTCCAAAACTAAAGTCAATGGCTTTAATGGTGGTCATATCTTTGAAAGGATTCGGATAAATAATGAACTCTTGTTCTAAGTGCTGATTTTCAATGTCAGTTGTTATAGAATTACACAAATTACTTTGATAATAATTACTTAATAAGGAATTTAACCCGTCATTGCCATTTTGGTCTTGAGAAGTGTGTCTGAATTCCGAATAACAGTAATATTGCCAGTTAAGTTTTTGCTGACAGAATAAGTCAAGAAGATCACTGATATATTCATATCCCTGCATCTGGTTATTGTTGTATTCATAATTAGCCCTCCAAGGTGCCCATTCACCAATATTTACAGGGACATTGGCTGAATCATAAACAGTAAGCCAATCCGTTAAATCGTCAGCTAACCATGCTTGAGTAAAAGGTAAAGAATTTCCGCTTTCTGTAGGAAAAATAACGGAATTATCATTATACTGAATTGTAGGGGTGCAATTGGGATTATTATAGCACTGAAGTGCATAGGACATTTCCTGATAATAATGAAAATCATACATCACATTTGTATCATTGATGAAAAACATCTGTTGCGAGAGATTCCAAAAAGGATACCATGTATTGGTTGTATCTATTATGCCATAAGCATACTCAACAATTAGCAAGTGATTGTTATCAACAGTTCTTATCGTGTCTGCAATTCGTTGTGCAAGATTACTCCATGCTGCAATGGAGTCAACAGGAGTTGGTTCGTTAAGCAAGTCAAAACCTGCAATAGTAGTGTCATTACTATATCGTGTTGCTATTTCATGCCATAAAGCAACTAACCTGTCTTGATTTGAGTTGTTTGTCCATAATAACGGTGCGTTAGAAGAGTTTTGTAATCCTCCTTGTGGCACATGCATGTCCAATATAAGATACATACCTAAAGAATCTGCCCATTGAATATATTGGTCTATGAAGTTCCACCCCGAAGAAAGGTAAACGTATGGATTGGCATTATCTTCAAAGAGGCGGTAATTCAATGTAACGCGAACTACATTAAATCTAATTTGCTTAGCATCAGCAAACCAGTTCAAGTCGCCAAATGCGTATGGTTGTGGCGTACCCATGTCATTCGGGTCGTCAATGATCCAGTTTGGTCCACCATCATCCAGCCAAAAATTATTGAAATTTATACCTCTTAAATAAATCGTGTCATTATTACTGCCATGTACCAATGCACTACCATTTGCATGAATGAAATCTTGAGGAATTTGTGCTTGTGTCGTCAGCACCATGGATGTTAGCATGATGATGAGCCAGTTAAGTTTTTGTTTCATTTTTATATGGTTTTATATTTAGACGGTAAAGAGTCATTTTGGTTGTCAGAAGGGCGAATGTGCCTGAACGGTCAAGTATAAGCGTAGTGCGGGATTTCAAAGCACATAACTATCAAACCGCTACGCTGTTTATAAATACTGTAAAGTTCAAATTTTCTAAATCACCCCGCATTACGTATATTTATTGT
>CAZUDW010000142.1:0-3721 GCA_964619305.1 uncultured Flavobacteriales bacterium | reverse complement strand
GGGAGCACTCCGCGATGACGGTTTTGCAATCGAACTTATCATGGCTTACTTCTTCGGCATAAATGTCGGAGCAAAATCTTCAATTTTTTTACCCAGTCCTTTATGGCAGGGACAAATTTCTGTTCGAGTTGTGTATGAATCCGGGGAAACCCTGTTGTTTAATTATAGCCTTTGAGGTAAAAGCCTTATAATTTACTGGCCAGAACGCATTTTTTCTTAAATATCTGTACGTTACCGTTTTGACTAAATGCTTCAAAATAGATAATATAAATACCGATCGCAGCTTTCTCGCGTTCGTCATTGATTCCGTCCCATGAAAAAACTCCCTCTGTTCCGAGCAATTCGTTTTTCACCAAAGTACGCACAACACGACCTTTTGAATCAAAAATAAGCAGGTTGGCAACATAATCCGGTTGGTCAAAGTGATAGACCATATTCACAACATCATCAAATCCGTCATTATCAGGTGAGAAGACTTCAGGTTCCACGTTGAAGTCAGCCACAGATCCGGATTCACTATATTGAGAATTTAGGTAGCCCGGTGTTGCAAAACCAACAGTTTGAGCAGCAGAGTGCCAGCTGGTTGGATCGTTGGTCTGCCGATCAAAATCTATCCTTTCAAGGCTTACCCCGTCCACACTGTTTAACAACGGATAATGCATGTCTTCATTATAATCAAAGCGATCAAATACAGTTCCATCAGCATCGGTAATTATGACAATACCATCTCCATTGTTATATGGAGGCATAGAAGGTAATTGAAGCATGACTTCTTGCTTTCCTTCCGGATATTCAAGCATAATGTTGTTTACATCATCCGTTAAGACAAGATAAGAATGTGGATGTATCTCAAAAGGATATTCATTAATAATCTTTATGTCTGAAATACTATCGATATCTGTATCAAAGGAAGTGATCTGCCAATCTTCAAGATTGATGAATTTATTGCTGTTATTATATATCTCAACAAAATCTGAACCGGAAGAGCGTGGATTAAAAAGTACTTCATTAATAATAAGTTCACCATTATTTGGATGTTCAGGCAAACCAAAAATGGCTTCTTCACCTGAACTGGCGTTTCCAACGCAATCGGTTAAACCGCTGACGGTGATGGTGTAAGTGATTCCTGCCTGAAGCTGAGGTGTCAATGTCAGTTGTATGTATTCATCTCCTGTGCTTTCTATCAGGGTTATCGTTATACCATTGTCAATTGAGTATGTCGCAGATTCTGCAGCGGTTTTCAGAATAACTTCACTAAAAGTAAGCCTGAGATGATTAGCATCACCGGCATCTGCTCTCAGCAACTGTGGTGGAGAGATATCGGGATTGGGACCGTTTACAGAATTGATCCTGGCCGGTGTTCCTCCCGATGGATCAATAGAAGCACTCCAATTGGATGTGCCTGCACAGGGGTTGGATGGATCCTTTATCTCAAGAGCCCATCCTCCTTCTTTTTTGGTATCATCTTTATACCAGGAATCAGAATAACGTACAGAATGAAGTAACAGTGTGTCTGCACTGAATAATCCGAGCTTGTCTCCTGTATTGTTTAATGAAGGAAAGTTAATCATATCTTCTGCCAAACCGTATGATTCATAATAGAAGGCATTTCCTGCTTTGGTGAGAATGAGATAATCATTTGGAAAAATCAATGCTTTTCCAAATACCGATGTGTCATTTTGATCAGTAAAAAAGCACCCTTGCAGGTTGATAAGTTTGTCTGATGCATTAAAAAGCTCAACATATTCTTCAGCGGGTAACCCGACCATTGGTTCGGGATCGGCCATAATCTCGCTTATTAAGATATCAAAAAGTTCCGGAGACACACCTATGCCAAAATGAATGCTGTCATTCATAGTGTTCTGATAGCAGTCCTTTGCACCAATAATGACCAGCACATAGTCGGTTGCAGAATCAATAGCAGGAGTGATGTAGATCGTTGCGCTTTGGTTGTATTGTCCAACAACCACCTGTGTTACGGTTATGCCGTGGTTAATTGTGTATGTTGCGTTTGAGATGCTGGCGCTATCCATGATTTCATTAAATGTAACATAAAGTTTATTGAGATTGAGCACTGTTATATTTTCAATTAAAGGCGACAGGGAGTCAGGTTCAATACTATAGACTGAATTCTGAGTGCCGGGAGAACCCCCATCAGGGTTGTATGATGCATGCCAGTTATTTTCACCACTGCATGGATGTAAGGGATTGATTTGCTCAAGTGACCATCCTCCGTTTTTCTTTCCGTCATCTTTATACCATTCATCGGTATATGCAACATGATCAATAATAAATCCGGTACTATCTGAAATAAAAAGACTGTCACCGCTGTTGTTTAGTGTTGGCCAGACCGACAATCCAACCACATCCCCGAAATATGAGTAACTCCCGGTATCGTTTATGCTGCAGAGAATAAGATGGGCTCCAGGAAGTAAAATATATGAAGGTAAAACAGCAATGGATGATCCGTCAGAAAATTGCCAGTTTTTAAGGTCATAAGCATTGGTATCGGGATTATATAATTCAATAAATTCAGATGGAGGTAAACCTATTTGTGGAGAGGGATCGGCAAAGATTTCGTTGATAATAACAGATCTCACCGCTGGATTGACAGGAATAAACCAGATGAACTGATCGGAATCAGTAATTAGTACATTATTACTTAAATCAAGGATATTATAAACATGGAGGGTATTATAAACAGCATTTCCAAACGGATTGCTAAAAACAAGGTGAACAATGGATGAGTCTATCGGGTCGCGAACGGCAGACAGAGGAGTTCCAACACCATTATCAACAAAATAATTTACAGCCGTTTCCGCTGAAACTTTATCAATAAATTCTGAGAAATACAGATCAAGTGTTGTATTTCCTGTGGGATTGATGGATGAAAGATCAGGAGGAATAGTATCTGTGAAAGGCTGTCCTGTTACATTGAAGTCGTCAAACCAGAATTTATTTGATCGTGTAGAAGTGTATTGGCAATAAACTCCAAAATAATTGCTCTGAAAATAGGTGTTATCTAATACGCTACCTTCCGAAAGATAAGTAGAACCACCCGTAGAATCACAACTAAGCGTCCAAAAGCCTGTTGAGTCTCTTGTAACAAGAACTCTTACAGTGACTGTAGCCTGATTAACCTTTCCATCAATCCCATCTATAATTTTAGTTGTTGTCAATCCATCCTGCAAGTAAAGGGATACTTCGTCTGAAGTTCCCCCTATTTCTACAAAATACCCGTTTAAAGTTCCTGAGAGATCAGATTGATTCGAGATTAGATACACTTTGACCAGATTGGAAGATGAAGGATTGAAAGTCAGTTCTGTATAAAATTCCCAGGTTGCATTATTGACAGACTGGCTTGGCGTACTTAAATATGCCACATCTGTAACAGCCGGAGCATTAAGATGGAGCATAAGCGATGTATCCACTTCGAATTTAGCCGTATCACCATCCCAGGCAGGATTGGTTTGATAATCACCATCGGAGAAATCATCAATTACTTGTCCTTTTAAAGAGCCGTAGAAGTAGAACAGGATTGATATAAATAATATATAACTGTTTAGTTTCACCACGTTGTTGGGTGTAAAGATTTTAGATTTCCCGCCTGCAGAGCGCGAAACCTAAAACCGGAAAAACAAGTTTATCATTCCAATGCAAGGACAAATGTACATATTCGCCAGGAAATTAAAAACAGCGATTTACCAATGAATCAACTATC
>CAZUDW010000141.1:0-3894 GCA_964619305.1 uncultured Flavobacteriales bacterium | reverse complement strand
GCTCATATTTTCCCGGTTGGTTTAATGGGTTTGCTTATGTCTTCCTATTTTTCAGCAATTATGTCAACAGCCGACAGTTGTTTGATGGCAGCTTCCGGAAATTTTGTAACCGATATTTTAGGGATCACGAGAAAGAAGCATAAAAGTAGTATCCGCTATTCCCAAATAACAACTTTAATAATTGGAATTTTAGCTATTGTGTTAGCAACAATAATGCAGAATGTACTTGATTTAATGCTCTATTCATACGCTTTTATGGTTTCCGGTTTGTTTGTGCCGGTTCTTGGAAGTTTATTTTTGAAAAAGCCCTCTAATTTAGCAGCGTTATCTTCAATGATATTGGGAGGAGGAGCAACGCTTTTCTTAATTATCGCAAATATTAATTTACCCTATGATTTAGATGCCAATTTCTTTGGGATATCCATTTCAGCCATTGTTTTTGTTATATTACAATTATCCCTTAAAAAAGAGGTGCGAGCATAAACTATTGTATGTTGACGGCTAATGAGCATAACAAAGTGAAATTATGAATATAAATATTATAAAACTAAGGCATGAAATTCATCAATATCCTGAGGTTTCCAACAAGGAGTATAAAACTTCAGAGCGGATTTTAAATTATGTCGGAGAACTCCATCCTGACGAGATTATTAAGCTCGGGAAAACAGGTTTGGCATTCGTTTTCCGTGGAAAAGATGAAGGCAAAACCGTTGTATTCAGAGCCGAATTAGATGCTTTGCCCATAAAAGAAAAATCCAATGTTAAATATGCATCGGTTAACGACCATGTTGCACATGTATGCGGCCATGACGGGCACATGGCAATTATAACAGGTCTTGCCCAAAAAATATCTAAAAATCGACCACTAAAAGGAAAAGTTATTATCCTCTATCAACCTGCTGAAGAAGTGGAGCAAGGTGCAAGGGATGTGGTTGAAAATCCAAAGTTTATTCATTTAAAGCCTGATTTTATATTTGCACTGCATAATGTGCCCGGATTTAAAAAGCATAAAATATTGCTTAAAAAAGGAAGTTTTACTTCTGCCTCAAAGGGAATGACGGTAAAACTTACCGGAAAAACAGCCCATGCTGGAGAACCCGAAAATGGTATTAATCCAGCAGATGCGATTTCCGAAATGATTAAAAAATTACATTTGCTCCGTGATGACAGGAGTCTGTTTTCAGATTTTGTTTTACTCACCATCATTCATATTCAGTTGGGGGAAATATCTTTTGGTACCTCTCCCGGTTATGCCGAATTAAGAGTAACGCTTCGGGCTTTTGAAAATGAAGACATGGAAGTTCTAACCCATCGGTGCGAAGAAATAATAGAGCGTATAGCGAAAGCGGAAAAACTTGATTGTGGAATTTCATATAGCGAGGTATTTCCCGCAACAGTGAATAACGACAACTGTGTTGGTATTGTGGAACAATCAGCCAGGCAGTTGAACTTAGATATCCAAAAAATGGACAATCCATTTAAATGGTCGGAGGATTTTGGTTATTTTACAGAAAAATATCCGGCTTGTCTTTTTGGCCTGGGCTCTGGCAAAGATCAACCACAGTTGCATAACCCCGATTTCGACTTTCCTGATGACCTTATCGAAATCGGAATAAACATATTTTATAAAATATATAAAAATATTACAGAGTGATTGAGAATTCGCTTATAACCAACAGTGAAAAAGCTGTTGAAAACAATATTGCTTTTTTAAATAAGAAATTGGGTAACAAAGTAAAAATATCAGCCGTGGTTAAAGCAAACGCTTACGGGCACGGTATAGAGCAAGTCGTTCCATTGTTTGAGAAATATGGCATTGAGCATTACTCGGTTTTTTATTACAACGAAGCCCTGCGGGTTTATAATAGTCTTTCAAAACCAGCTACTATCATGATTATGGGCTGGTTGTGCGGAGGTCAAATCAGGGAAACAATTATCAGGGGAATTGAATTCTTTGTGTTTAATATTGAACGACTTACAGATGCCATAAAATACGCTAAAGAACTGGGTTTAAAGGCCAAAATACATCTCGAAGCCGAAACAGGCATGAATCGTTCGGGTTTATGCAAGGATGAATTAGAAAAGGCCATTAATGTCATCAAAGAAAACATTGAATATATAGAATTGACTGGTTTCTGTACACACCTTGCCGGTGCCGAAAGCGTTTCGAATTATTTAAGGATTCAACATCAGCTCAGAAATTATAAAAAGATGTTAAGTATGCTGGAAGATCAGGGTTTAAAACCGAAATATAGACATGTGGCCAATTCGGCTGCCGCATTCGTCTATCCCAAAACAAGAATGGATTTGGTGAGAATAGGAATTATGATGTATGGATTTTGGTCGAGCAGCGAAGTTTATGTCCAGTATATCAAAAATTTAAAAAATAAGACTGATCCCCTAAAAAGAATCCTTGCATGGAAAAGTCAGATTATGACGATAAAAACTGTAAAAAGTGGTGAATTTGTCGGCTATGGAATTTCTTATTTGGCGCAGTGCGATATTAAAACAGCCTTAGTGCCTGTTGGGTATTCATTTGGTTATAACCGCTCTTTGAGTAATAAAGGCCGGGTACTGATCGGTAATCAACGATGCAGTGTGATTGGCGTTGTAAATATGAATATGATTATCGTGGATATTTCGCATGTCCGTGATGCCAAGTTGGGAGATGAAGTTGTATTAATTGGTAAACAGTGTGATTTGGAAATAAAGGTAAGTGCATTTAGCGAAATTAGTAATGAACTTAATTATGAGATATTAGCACATTTATCAGCATCAATAATGCGAAAGGTTGTAAAATAGAGGAAGTATGGCTTTTATAACTCTAGATATAAAAAAACTAAAATTAAATTTTGACTATCTCAATACTCTTTTTAAAAAAAATGAAATTGAATGGACTGTGGTTACAAAACTGTTAAGCGGCAATAAACTGTTTTTAACAGAATTTTTGAAATTTAATATTACTCAAGTTAGCGACTCTCGTATATCCAACTTAAAAGTTGTAAAATCAATAAATCCTAACATAGAAACATTTTACATTAAACCACCCGCAAAACGTTCAATATCAAGTGTAGTAAAATACTCGGATATTAGTATGAATACGGAAATTGAAACTATTAAGCTTTTATCGAAAGAAGCTAAAAAACAAAACAAAACTCATAAAATAATTATAATGATTGAACTCGGAGAGCTAAGAGAAGGCGTTATGGGCGAAGATTTAATTGACTTTTATGAGAGCATTTTCAAATTGGAAAATATACGAGTTGTAGGGATTGGAACAAATTTATCCTGTTTATATGGCGTTTTACCAAATAGTGACAAATTAATTCAGTTAAGTTTATATGAGCAGTTAATTGAAGCAAAATTCAACAAACATATTCCATATGTTTCAGGTGGATCTTCTGTTACAATCCCTTTGATTTTTCAAAATCTATTACCAAAAGGAATAAATCATTTTAGAGTTGGCGAAACTTTGTTTTTAGGAACAGATGTATATAACAACACAAAGTTTAAGAAAATGCACTCAGATGTATTTATGTTATATTCAGAGATTATCGAATTGATTGAAAAACCTGTTGTTCCAATAGGAGAAATGGGTACAAATGTCGAAGGAGATAATTTTGAATTTGACCAATCAAATATTGGTGAAACATCTTTCAGGGCTATTATTGACTTAGGTCTGCTTGATGCAGAAACAAATCACCTTGAATTTACTGACAAAACATTGAAATTTGCAGGTGCAAGTTCTGATATGATTGTTGTTGATCTTGGGAATAACAAGAAAAATTATAAAGTTGGTGATTTAATAGAAATTAGAATGGATTATATGGGAACGTTAAGAATAATGAACTCAAAATACATTGAAAAGAAGATAAAAAACGGTAGCTAACAATA
>CAZUDW010000140.1:0-4052 GCA_964619305.1 uncultured Flavobacteriales bacterium | reverse complement strand
AGCAGTCCTGTTTTGTTGATAAGAAAATTCCACCCCTGTTTCCTGTTGTTTTATAGCTTTATGTTCTCATCCCATTTTTTCTTGCATATATACATAATTATCTATATATCAATAAGTTAAAATAAAGCAATTCCTTAGCGAAGAGTCATTCTTCCCTAGTGAACAGAGGCCATTCCCATCCGAAGCAAAGCCATTAATAAGTGAAAAGGGTGTTTACGCTGATTTCCGGTCGTTATAATAATTCATAAGAGAACAGTTTTTTATTAATTTGCAACACATTTTATTAAGTAGGTATGAAGATAGTGATAGCGGGAGCAGGGGATGTTGGGTTTCACTTAGCCAAATTGCTCTCAACTGAGGCTCACGACATTGTGTTGATTGATGTGGATGAAGATCTGCTGGAATATGTCCAGTCTCATTTGGATGTACTTACCGTGAGAGGTGATGCTGCTTCAATACACACTCTAATTGAAGCAAATATTAAGAAATCCGATTTATTAATTGCTGCTACTTCCAGTGAAAATACAAATATTGTAACAGCCGTTATCGGTAAAAGGATGGGGGTATCAAAAACAATAGCCAGGGTTAATAAAAGTGAATATTTAGCTTCAAAAGTAATTGATAACTTTAAAGAAGTGGGGGTAGATCATTTGATTTCACCCAAACAACTGGCTGCAAATGAGATTCATCGTTTAATTAGTGAATCTGCTTTAACGAATTTTTATCAATTTGAAAGTGGAAAACTCTATCTTGTGGGAATCAGTTTAGATGCTGATTCACCTGTAATAGGTCAAAGTGTTATAGATACAGCACAGTTAAATCCGGGTTTTATATTTCGGCCAATAGCGATTCAAAGAGGTGAAAAGACACTTATTCCCAGAGGTAATACTTTGTTTAAGCCAAATGATCATATTTATTTCATAACACAAAACAGTGGGATTGAGAAAATATTAAAAATAACGGGTAAGGAAAAGATAAAAGTTAAAAAAGTGATGATTGTAGGTGGAGGGTCAATCGGTTTCATGGCAGCAAGATTACTGGAACATGACTATAAAGTTAAACTTGTTGAAATAGATGAAGAGAAGTGCCTTGATCTTGCTGAAGATTTGAAAAACACAATGATTATACAGGGGGATGGCAGCAATGTAGAACTTCTGGAAGAGGAAGGACTGGCTGAAATGGATGCATTTATTGCCCTGACCGGCAACTCAGAATCCAATATTATAAGCTGTCTTGTTGCAAGTGGTCATAAGGTGTATAAAGTGATTTCATTGGTTGAAAATACCGATCTGACAAATCTCGCTCAGAGAATTGGAGTTGATACAATTATCAACAGGAAGTTGATTGCAGCCAATAGTATTTTTCGTTACATACGCAAAGGAAAAGTTCAGGATATTGCCGCACTACATGGTGTAAATGCCGAGATCATTGAATTTGAGGTTGGGGACAATGCCTTGGTAACAAAAAAGGTTATCAGGGAATTGGATTTTCCGAAAGAGGCGTTGATTGGAGGCGTTATTCGTGGCAATAACAGCTATATTCCAATGGGAGAATTTCAAGTTATGGAGGGAGATAAAGTAGTTGTATTCACAATGCCTGAAGCCATCAATGAAGTAGAAAAAATATTCAGGTAAAATTGCTGAACTATA
Organism: uncultured Flavobacteriales bacterium; assembly: GCA_964619305.1. GTDB lineage: Bacteria > Bacteroidota > Bacteroidia > Flavobacteriales_H > CAZUDW01 > CAZUDW01. The sequence goes on along the minus strand of CAZUDW010000140.1, from coordinate 2,403 downwards.
AGATTATACTGAATCTGATCGGAGTTGCATTGATGATTCTGGGTGGATTAATGCTCTCTACTCTAACTGCATCACTTTACTTTCATAGTGGAGATCAATATGCCATATTGATTGCAGCACTTATAACCAGTGGAAGCGGTTTCTTATTATACTTAATAAAAAGAGATAGTAGTGTTATCAGAAAAAGAGAGGGATATCTTGTAGTTTCACTGGGATGGATTGTTATTTCCCTCTTTGGAATGCTTCCTTATTTGATTAATGGCGCTATTCCAAATATTACAGATGCATTTTTTGAAACTGTTTCAGGATTTACAACAACAGGAGCATCGGTATTGAATAATATTGAAGAGATGCCTGAAGGATTACTCTTGTGGCGCAGTATGACACAATGGATAGGTGGTATGGGAATAATTGTTATGACCATTGCTATCTTGCCAATTCTTGGCATTGGTGGTATGGAACTTTTCGTTGCTGAAGCTCCGGGTCCGACCTCAGATAAAATTCATCCACGCATAACTGAAACGGCCAAAAGATTATGGGCAGTGTATTTAACTCTGACTGTCCTTGAAGCAATATTGCTAATGGCAGGCGGAATGACATTTTATGATGCCATTAACCATGCATTTACAACTATGGCAACAGGAGGATTTTCGACCAAAAACAACAGTATTGCTTATTATGATTCTGCTTATTTACAGTATATCATCATTTTATTTATGTTCCTGGCAGGCACAAATTTTACTTTGAATTACTTCTTGATTAAACTCAAACCTGGAAAACTATGGAAAAATCAGGAATTCAAAGCGTACCTTATTATTTGTGTCTCTCTTACGGTAGCGATAGGAACTTATTTGTATTTAAACAATCTTGATACACTTCAACCTGAAAAATGTTTCAGAGACGCCCTTTTTCAAACCGTTTCATTAATTACGACTACCGGTTATGTGACTGCAGATTATACAAGTTGGGCACCCTTTCTCACTGTTGTTTTTTTCCTGATGATGTTTTTAGGTGGTTCAGCCGGGTCTACCGGTGGAGGAGTAAAAATTGTTCGTCATCTGGCACTGGCAAAGAATTCCTTGCTTGAATTTAAAAGAATAATACATCCAAGGGCGGTGATACCGGTAAAAATTAACGGGAGAATCGTTCCTCAAAAAATCATTACAAATATCATGGTATTCATACTTATATATCTTATCGTTTTTGCTTTTGGCTCAGTGGTGATGTCGGCTTTTGGGTTGGATTTTGATACTGCCCTGGGTTCTGTTGCTACTTCACTCGGTAATATAGGCCCCGGCATTGGTTCTGTTGGACCTGTGGATAATTTTTATTCAATACCTACGGGTGGTAAGTGGTTTTTGACCATCCTTATGTTGATTGGACGACTTGAACTATATACAATGCTTTCTCTGCTTATGCCATGGTTCTGGAAAACCAGTTAATTCAATTTTAACAATAATAAAAACAGAGGGCAGTTTATTAAAGTTCCCTGATTAACTCTTTAAATAGTTTTGTCAGATGTACTTCAGCTTCTGATGCAGTTTGAATTATTTCTGATATATCAACAGGTTTCAGATTATCCGGATCGCATTCATCTGTGAGAACCGAAATTGCTGCACAAGGTAATTTCATGTGATTGGCAACAATAACTTCGGGAACGGTTGACATACCGACTACATCTGCCCCGATTTTATGCAGAAAACGATATTCAGCCCTTGTTTCAAGCATTGGCCCGCTAACAGCCACATAGATGCCACAGTGAAGAGGAATATCGTGTTTTTTTGCTATCGCAAGAATCATTTTATTAATATTCTTTGAATAGGGAGCACTCATATCAGGGAATCGTGTGCCCAGTTCGTCTTCGTTTTTCCCAATAAGCGGATTAGATGGCAACATATTTATATGATCCTCAATGAGCATGAGTTCACCCTTGCAGAAATTGGGATTCATTGTTCCGCCTGCATTGGATAATAAAAGATACTCAACACCGAGTCTTTTAAAAACCCGGATGGGATATGTGATCATCTCCATTGAATAACCTTCATAATAATGAAATCTACCTTGCATTGCCAGGACCTGATGACCGCATAGAGTGCCATATATTAACTTGCCGCTGTGGAACTCTACCGTGCTGAGTGGGAAATGAGGAATGTCAGCATATTTAATTTCTGTTTTCATCTCCAGCTCATCTGCCAATCGTCCCAGTCCCGTGCCTAAGACAATGCCAATATCAGGATTTGTAATTCCCTTATTTTTTAAATAATCTGAAGTCTCCTGAATTTTTTTTAACATCAGTTAATAATTCTCGTTTTTTGGAAATTCTGCATGAAACATAGGGCAAAAATATCCTTTTTCACGTACTCCCTGTCCATGTTTTTGAACTCAATAAAATTTTTGCGTAAC
>CAZUDW010000139.1:0-4435 GCA_964619305.1 uncultured Flavobacteriales bacterium | reverse complement strand
CTTCGATTATAGGAGGTACAATTGGTTTTATCTTTCTTAAAATGACACTGAAAATTCCAATAGAGAATGACGAAACGACTTGATGATAATAAATTTTCTATTACACACGCTATAGTTCATTGGTAGTGAAAGTCGGTTTTTAGAGGCGCCCTAATGATATTTCACACAATTGTTATTTACTTTGTATGCAATTCAATCGAATGAAAAGGTTAGTAATTATTGTTCCAAATAGCTTTACTGTGGCAAACCTGTTATGCGGCTGTGCTGGAATTATTTATGCCTTTAACGAGCATTTGCTACGATCATCTTTATGCATTGCCATTGCATTAATAGCTGATTTTCTGGATGGTTTTTTTGCCCGCATTCTTAATGCCGGCTCTGAATTCGGGAAGCAATTCGACTCTCTTGCTGATTTGGTCACCTTTGGAGTTTTGCCGGGCGTAATTTTGTACCAACTGATTTCAATAGGATATGGAGAATATTTCACGGAAATGGCAAAAAGAAGTCATCTTTTAGCGTCTATGTGTGGATTGCTGATCCCAATGTTTGCTGCAATTCGATTAGCAAAATTCAACATTGATGCTAAACAACAAAACACTTTTATTGGTATGCCTACACCTGCAGTAGCCATTTTTATCGCTTCCTTCCCGATTATTCTTGAAGCAGGATATGAACTTAATTATTATCCAGGTATGGACGCTCCTATTTTTTCCGTATTAAAAAGGGTCTTTTACTGGGATACATGGGACGAATGGCTTGTTCTCCTTTTGTTGAATCCATGGTTTTACATTTCCATTGCATGCATCTTCTCATTATTGATGGTGATAAACTTGCCAATGTTCTCACTTAAATTTAAGAATCTAAATTGGCAGGGTAATGAATTTCGTTATTTGTTTATTATGCTGCTCTGTTTATTGGGGATTCTTGTAGCTCTGCCAAACATATTTTATTTAAGTTTCCTGCCATATATTGATTACACTGCTATCCCGCTTGCTGTGATTATTTACATTTTGCTTTCATTTGCCAATTATTTAATGTTGAAAAAAAATGAAATTTAAAGCTGAAATAAACATTATGCCGCTTGAAGTTCTCCTCGATCCACAAGGGAAAGTTGTCACTTCAGGTCTGAATAATCTTGGCCTCGGAGGAATCAGCAATGTTCGCATCGGTAAGCATATCACTTTTGATATTGAAGCCGATGATAAAAAAACTGCAGGAAATATAGCCGAAGATGCTTGTCAGAATCTACTGGCAAACTCGGTTATTGAGGCTTATGAAATTGATATTCATTGAGTCAATTATTAACAAGTTCCAGATCCTTAATTAAATTTTGTGAAAGCACTTCATTAGCCAATGGACTGGGATGTTCGTCCAACCGGATGATATATTTTTGGTTACTACGATCAAATAATTTTAAATAATCAAGAAGCACTATTCCAACTGCATCTTCCTCAAGTATTTTTATCAATGAAGAAGAAAAAACTGAACCCGGGTAAAAAACAACTACAAATCTGCCTTGAGGAAATTGCCTTTTAAATTCCTTTGCCGAAGCTTCAATCAGTCTTGCTGTCAACCTGATATCTTCAGCACCAACTTCACTTGGCCAATCAAAGTGAAACACTTTAAGTAAATAACTCTTACCCAAAAAGTTATATATGAATGAACGGAATTTACGACCGGTTGTAAAACTCCCTGCCCTCATCAGGGAATCACCTTTAAGAAAATAATACGGCATATTTTTCCCCCACAAATTATAATGACTCATGGATCCAATATTGCGATAGACATGATCATCCATAAATACATATATACCAAAGCCGGAATTTTGCGTAATTTCTTTACCCAAAGAATCTGTATGCAGTAGAGCATGAACCTGGTTGGTACCATATCCTCCTAACCCGAAATTATAAACCTCATAATCTTCCAGTCTGCTCTGCAAATAATATGATGTTGTTTGATTATCATTCAATCCTTCACCAAACACATAAGAACCGCCCAACATGAGTAAAAATTTTTCTCTTTGAATGATGCTGTCCTGAGGAACAATTCTTCTACCATCTTTATTGATTTTATAAATCACATCAAATACAGTATCTCCATCAATGATTCTTTTTGCATGAATCATACTATTAGACTTGAGTCTATAACCAATATTTTGATCATACACATACATAGAAGGAACTTCAATTTTACAATTCTTGGAATTTACAGTTGCCTGAAACAGATAAATGCCAAACTCCGTCAAAAACAGAATCAACACTGATAATGCAATACCGAAGAGGAATGACAATGCTTTAGAATTCTTCCCTATAGTGAGGATTACCAGAATACCCCATATACCTAAACAGAATTGAAAGAATATAACCAAGGCTGAATTAGGAAATTCTATGTTGCCGTCAGGAGCAAAAAGAAATCCCAAAAGATAATTGTTTAACATAAGAGCAATTACCAAAGCTGACATTCCGCATATCAAAGCGAACTTCTTTACCTTATGGGATTCCATGTGGCAAATTTCAGGAAAAAGAACACACCCTGCAATTTTGGTTCATTTTCTCTCCTTCATTCTATCCCTGATATCCATACAAGCTTTTGTTTTAATTTCGCCTGTTTATTGTTATGGAGGATATAAGAAATTTCTGCATCATCGCCCATATTGATCATGGGAAGAGCACCCTGGCAGATCGCATGCTTCAAATCACCGGCACTGTAAATAACAGAGAATTGCAGGAACAGGTGTTGGATGATATGGAACTTGAACGTGAAAGAGGGATAACCATCAAAAGCCATGCAATTCAAATGAATTATATTTTCGATGGCAATAAATATCGTCTTAACCTAATAGACACACCTGGCCATGTAGATTTTTCCTATGAAGTTTCCCGTTCAATCGCTGCCTGTGAAGGCGCATTGCTGGTGGTAGATGCTTCACAGGGTATTCAGGCACAGACAATTTCCAATCTATATCTGGCTATGGAAAATGATCTGGTAATAATCCCGGTTCTCAACAAAATGGATATGGAAAGTGCCAACCCGGATGAAGTGAAAGAACAAATCATCAATCTCACCGGATGTGATGAAATAGATATCTTATCAGCTAGTGGCAAAACAGGCATGGGAGTTAAAGAAGTTCTGGATGCAGTAATTACCAGAATCCCTTGCCCAAAAGGGGACAAAACTGCTCCATTGCAGGCATTGATTTTTGATTCTGTTTTTAATTCGTTTCGAGGTATTATTGCTTATTACAGGATATTCCAGGGAAATATCCAACAGGGAGACCATGTGAAGTTTGTAAACACAAGAAAAGAATATTTTGCAGATGAAGTAGGCATACTCAGATTCAAACCGGAAAAAAAAGAAAGTGTAAAGGCAGGTGATGTTGGCTATATCATTTCAGGAATCAAACAAGCTAAAGAGGTGAAAGTAGGCGATACAATTACGCATGTAGATTGTCCTTGTCCGGAAACTATTGAAGGTTTTGAGGATGTGAAATCTATGGTATTCACAGGTCTATATCCGGTGGATACAGATGAATTTGAGGAGTTGAGAGATGCAATGGAAAAACTGCAACTAAATGATGCTTCTCTCACATATGAGCCTGAGTCTTCCGCAGCACTTGGTTTTGGTTTTCGTTGTGGTTTTCTTGGTATGCTACACATGGAAATAGTGCAGGAACGCCTTGATCGGGAATTTAACGTTAGTGTAATTACCACAGTGCCTAATGTTTCCTACCATGCATATACAAAGAAGAACGAAATGATTGAAGTGCAAAATCCCTCCATGTTGCCCGAGCCTATGTTAATCGATCATGTAGATGAACCTTATATTATCGCACAGGTAATCACAAAATCAGAATATATAGGAACGATCATGAATCTTTGTATTGAAAAGCGAGGTGAATTAAAAAACCAGGTATATCTAACGACTGACAGGGTGGAAATGACATTTGAAATGCCTCTGTCAGAAATCGTAATTGATTTTTATGACCGATTAAAATCTATTTCCCGTGGATATGCCTCTTTTGATTATCATCCTTCTGAGTACAAGAGGGCAGACCTAATAAAACTCGATATACTTCTCAACGGAGATCAAGTTGATGCCCTCTCTTCGCTTGTCAACAGAGGAAATGCGTATAACCTTGGACGCAAGATGTGTCTCAAACTAAAAGAGCTGATTCCAAGACAACAATTTGAAATTGCCATACAGTCAGCCATAGGAAATAAGATCATCTCTCGTGAAACGGTAAAAGCACTTAGGAAAGATGTTACTGCCAAATGTTATGGAGGTGATATAACAAGAAAAAGAAAGCTTCTTGAGAAACAGAAAAAGGGCAAAAAACGCATGCGCCAAATCGGTAACGTGGAAGTTCCACAGAAGGCTTTTCTTGCCGTTCTCAGCATCAACGATTGATAAATTGTTTTAACTGCAGAATCATTGA
>CAZUDW010000138.1:0-4995 GCA_964619305.1 uncultured Flavobacteriales bacterium | reverse complement strand
AATTACCCGGATGTTGCCATTATAGCAGAAAGAAAGAAGATAAAAACTAAGATGGAATCATTTTGGAACAAAAGATATGAACTTGAAGAATATGTATATGGAGAAAATCCCAACGTGTTTTTCAGAGAAGTTCTTGATAAAATAACTCCCGGCAAAATCTTGTTGCCGGCTGATGGTGAAGGAAGAAATTCAGTATATGCCGCTTCAAAAGGTTGGGAGGTTGATGCCTTTGATTATAGCCGTATAGCCTGTGAAAAAGCATTAAGACTAGCTGCTAAAGTTGACGTTAAAATAAATTATGCTCAAGGAGATATACTGAATATTAAGTTAAAAGATGCTTATTATGATGTATTGGGAATTTTTTTTCTTCACCTTCCTTCATCGATCAGGAGGGAGATGCATCAAAAGTTGCTAAAATCGTTAAAACCTCAAGGTTTGTTGATTATGGAAGTTTTTTCCAAAGACCAACTTGGAAAACAATCGGGAGGACCTCAGGAAGAAGATTTCCTGTATTCATTGGATCAACTCAAAGAGGATTTCAAAATGTTTTCATTTAATACATTTGAAGAAATAAGTGTTTATTTGGATGAGGGAAGTTTCCATCGCGGGATGGCTTCAACAATAAGAGTGGCAGGAGTTAAAAGTCAATAATTTTAATCAATATAAATCTATCAATATGACATACTATTTTAAAAAAGAACTAAGTGGTCAAACCCTGGAGGGCGCCATTGAAAAAGCAACAAATGCATTAAAAGAGGAGGGTTTTGGCGTTTTGACAGAAATTGATGTCAAGGCAACTTTGAAGAAAAAGCTGGATGTGGATTTTAGGAATTACAGGATTTTGGGAGCATGTAATCCGCATTTTGCCCATCTGGCCCTGCAGTCCGAGCCAAACATTGGCCTGATGTTGCCCTGTAATGTGGTTGTACAGGAATTAGACAATGGAAATATTGAAGTTTCTGCCATTGATCCCATTGCATCCATGCAAGCTGTTGAAAACAAACGCCTGGGAGATATTGCTGTCGAAGTGAGACAAAAACTATCCGGGGTGATTGAATCTTTGTAGTTTATAACATCAAACAATGTGATCTATGAAATTCAAAACAACGATTAACTGCAACGGCTGCCTGGAGAAGGTGACACCTGTACTGGAGAATCTACCCGGGATAGAATCCTGGTCAGTAGATTTGAATGATTCTGAAAAAATTCTCACGGTTAAAGGTAAGACTGTTCGTAAAGAACAAGTAATTGAGGCAGTGAATAAAACCGGTTTTAAGATTGAAATAATCAATGAAGCTGATTAAAAAGACATTTCCTGTTGAAGGCATGAGCTGTGCATCCTGTGCAGTAAGTGTTCAATCCTGCCTTGCTTCGGTGGAGGGGGTATCTGAAGCTACCGCTAATTATGCATCAAAAGCTGCACAAATCACCTATAATCCTGCTAAAATCACTCCTAAAGAATTGAAGAAAAAGCTGAGTGAATTCAATTATGAATTGATTATAGATGATATAGATAGTACAGATACTGAGGAGCGGGAGCATCAGCGCCTTAAAAAAGCTCAAAGAAAATTCATAATTGCCGCATTACTGTCTTTTCCTGTCGTTATACTTGAAATGTTATTCAGCGCATTCCCATATCGCAACTGGATATTGTTTGCAGTTTCTTTCCCTGTTATTTCAATCATCGGAGGAGCATTCTTTATTAATGCAGCAAAACAGGCTGTTCATTTCAGGAGTAATATGGACACTTTGGTTGCACTAGGTACGGGTACTGCTTTTTTATTCAGCTTATTCAACACAATCTTTCCTGATATCCTGCGCTCACATGGACTTCATCCTTATGTTTATTATGATAGCGCTGTATTGATTATTACATTGATATTGTTCGGTAAATATCTGGAAGAAAAAGCAGGTAAAAACGCTTCCTCTGCCATAAGGAAGCTGATGTTTCTTTGGGCTAAATCAGCTACTGTGATCAGGGAAGATAAAGAGATTGAATTACCGCTTGATCAAATAATAAAAGGTGATCAGATAATCGCAAAACCCGGAGAAACAATTGCTGTTGACGGAACCGTACAGTCCGGAAAAAGTTATGTTGACGAAAGTGCAATTTCCGGAGAACCGATTCCTGTAGAAAAAAATATTGGTGACCCTGTTATTGCCGGAACCGTTAATCAGCAAGGCATCATCCGCATCCTTGCCACTTCTGTAGGTCAGGATACCATGCTTGCTAAGATTGTGAGGATGGTTAAAGATGCGCAGGAAAGCCGCTCTCCGATACAAAAAACCGTGGATAAGGTTTCTTCGGTCTTTGTGCCGGTGGTTTTGCTGCTATCCGCAGCAACTTTTACAATCTGGATGATCAGCGGACAACAAATAACCCAGGCAATTATTGCGTTTACTTCAACACTGATTATTGCGTGTCCATGTGCACTGGGGCTGGCAACCCCTACAGCGATTATTGTTGGAGTAGGTAAAGGGGCTTCAAAAGGTGTGTTAATTAAAAATGCCTCCAGCCTTGAGAATACAGGTAAGCTGGATCTATTATTATTTGATAAAACAGGCACTATAACAACCGGAAAACCAACTGTCAAAAATATCTGTTGGAATATTGATGATAAAAAAGAAGAAGATGTGAAGAAAATTCTCTGTGGTGTGGCACAACAATCTGAACATCCTCTTTCCTCTGCTATCGCTGCGCATTTAGGAAACAACGGCAATCGACCTGAAGAGTTTAATAATATTCCGGGAATGGGTGTGGAGGCCATTAAAGATAATCAGCATTATTATATCGGGAATATGCAATTGATGCAGGCAAAAGGTATTGAAGCAGATGAATGCATGAAGGAGGCTGCAAAAGAAATGTTAAATCTTGCCTATACAGTTGTTTGTTTTTCAAAAAATAAAAAGGTACTGGCTATTATTGGAATTGCTGATTCCATCAAAGAAAATGCGCCTGCTGCCATTGCTTCTTTAAAAAAACTTGGCATAAGCGTAACTATGCTTACGGGTGATAATGTTAAAAGCGCTGAGATGATTGCTGAACAGGCAGGCATTAATGAGTTCAGGGCCGGATTATTACCTGAAGATAAACTTCAAATCGTAAAAGAGTACAAAGCCAAAGGCCATAAGGTAGGCATGATTGGAGATGGAATAAATGATTCGCCTGCGCTTGCACTCGCTGATGTAGGAATTGCGATGAGCACAGGCACAGATATTGCTATTGAAAGTGCTGATATTACCTTGCTCAAAGGAGATATTGCCCGGGTGTCAACAGCAATAAAACTTTCAAGACATACCATAAGAACGATCAGACAGAATCTCTTTTGGGCATTCTTTTACAATGTGGCAGCCATACCTGTTGCTGCAGGACTTTTGTACCCCTTCACAGGCTATCTGTTAGACCCTGTGATTGCTGGCGCTGCTATGGCTTTTAGTTCACTGTCTGTTGTTACCAACAGTTTAAGATTAAAATCATTAAATTTGTAATAAATATTAAATAATCTAAAATAGAAAAAATGAAAAAGAATACGAGATATGCTATGTTCACCCTCTTGATTGCTGCAACATTTGCAATCAGTTCATGTGGAAACCCTGAAGAACAGGAAAAAGCTGATGACAACACGGAAGTTGTTCATCAGGATCATGCCGGGTACCAGTGCCCGATGAAATGTGAAGGAGATAAAACCTATGACAAACCCGGGTCATGCCCCGTTTGCGGAATGGACATGGAAGAATTGGAAGGCTAAAGCCGGTTGATGAAAAAGAAGAATTTAGTTATTCTTTACACAACAGTTCTTTTCTTGCTGAGTGTAACAGTGTTTTCACAGGAAAACGTCTCTCCGTATAAGATCAGCGGAGGCATTCGTATGGGTTTCACATCAGGGCTTTCCGCCAAATATTTTCTCAATGATAAAATTGCCCTGGAAGGCATAGCAGGGATAAGGTATTTTCACGGTTCCGGATTTACGGGGCTTGTGGAAGCCCATTATCCCAATGTGTTTGATGTTGAGAATCTTTATGCTTACATTGGAGGTGGAGCGCATGCCGGATTCTTTTTCTGGTATAACGCAAATGGCTATTGGAAAAACAACGCCCCCAATGCTCCGTTCTTTGTTGGTGTGGATATTATCGGAGGGCTGGAATACAAACTGCCGGAATACCCGCTCACTCTGAGTTTTGATTTAAAACCTCAGCTTGATGTCTTTGGATTTTATCCTGATATTGCTGGAGGAGGACTGACATTAAGGTATATTTTAAAGTAATACACTTCCTTTATTTATACCTGTTATTATAAAAATGAAAACAGGCAGACAGACGATTCCAAAGGAGACGCACCTCCATTAAGCATGTCAACCTATTCACAAATCTATATTCAAACCGTGTTTGCCGTGCAAGGCAGAAACAGTTTAATACAGCCCCAATGGGAAGACCGGCTTTATAAATACATCACAGGCATAGTTCAGAAAAAAGAACAAAAGATGCTTGCCATTAATGGAATGCCCGACCACCTCCATTTTCTCATTGGTATGAAACCATCATGTTGTCTCTCTGATTTGGTAAGAGAAATTAAAAAATCATCCAACGCTTTCATTAAAGAAGAACGGCTCTGCAAATACAAATTTAACTGGCAGGAGGGATTTGGTGCGTTTTCCTATAGTCATTCGCAATTAAACAATGTAATCGCATACATTATGAAACAGAAGGAACATCATAAAATGAAAACCTTCAAGGATGAATACCTTGATTTTCTGAAAAAATTTAATGTAGAATACAATGAAAAATATTTATTTGAATGGATGGAATAGTGCGATGCCTGCGGCATCGGTTTTTCATGCGAAATTTTTTCTATAAATGTTTAATCCCTTCGGGATTTTAAAAAAATAATATGAAAATAAAACTCAAAGAAATCACCGTCCGGGAATTAGCAGACTGTTGCAAAGACAACGCAGATGAAAAATCAATTTATGATGCCAAAGGCATCCAACCTTTATA
>CAZUDW010000137.1:0-5227 GCA_964619305.1 uncultured Flavobacteriales bacterium | reverse complement strand
AGCGCACAGTCCTGTGGCAGTTTGGGTCGTCTGGTTTCCTGCATTGGCATCCCATAAGTAAGAATAGGGAGAAACACCTCCGCTGGGAGTTGCAGTCATATCCCCATTACAATCACCGTTGCAAAGGGCATCAGTAGCTGTCATGCTTACGTTAAATCCACCTCCTGCATCAAGCACAGTAACACTTATTGTATCAACACAACCGCTATTATCCGTAACGGTTACTGTATATGTACCCTGGCACAGACCGGTAGCCGTTTGCGTAGTTTGGTTTCCTGCATTGGCATCCCATTGATAGCTATAAGGGCTTTGTCCACCGCTGACGAAAACGGTAGCATCTCCATTACATTGAGCACAATTTTCAGGTGTTGTAGTATCGCTTAAAAGCATTGTGATGGGCGGTGTGAGTGTGAGATAAACCGTATCTATAAAACAATTCTTTTTTACGATAGCCATTACTGTATAGGAGCCGGAAGAAGTGAAAATATGCCATGTTGGAACAGAATCTGAAGTATTATATGATCCCGAAGGAATATCATCAAAGTTCCAGTAAATAGAGTCGATGCCAAAAGTATTATTTAGTGTAAAATGCACTGTATCGCAAGAAAATGATGTGTCAATACTGAAGGTGTCGGTACTGCAATTTAGGAAATAACTTTCCAGGAATCCAGGTATTCCCAGTCTTGTGTTTGGTCCTCCAAGATTAAATCCATTATCTACATAATTACAACCGTTTCCAAGAACTTCAGGATCATTGATAACCCCAAGTGTTGGCGTGGCATAATGAGAAAAATAAATTTTACAATCCCTTCCGTTTTGTAAAGAACCACCCCATGAACTGGAACTGCTTGCAATAAACTGCTGAGTGGAAGGAATATTGTTAGAGGTTACATCATATTGGTAGATATCCTTGTAGTTCGTTCCACAGGTCACATATACTCTTTCCCCGCTTGCAGAAAATGAAGCTCCATAGCACTTTGTGATATTGCTGATCAAAGTCTGAGGATTGCTGACAACTCCTGTTGCATTATCAAAATCAAATATTTGAGCAAAACCACCTCCATGTGCAGCCAATACGATATGACTTCCATCAGGAGAAAGCTTCATTTGCCCGATGCTGTTGGAAGGAGTATTGCCAATGCCGGTTACTATAGGTGCATTGACTCCGGAAGAAGTTACTTTCACGGAATAAAAATTATTATTTCCTGATCCGTGACCGACAACCCAAATATCAACACAATTATCTGCCAGAACTGCGCTTTGACGTTCGCTGCTACCGCTAAATACAAACACATTCTTTGCAGTTACATCTCCCAGTCCCGATTGCAGCGTCATATCAACTTTGTTGTAATACATGCTCCCCGATACAGGAACTGTAAAAATGTAATATTCATTGGGATTACCCGGATCAGGGAGGCAAAGAGCTGATTGGGTGCTTGAACCATTGCCCATCAGTCCGAAACCGTTTGGCATTTGGACATGGTTGGCGTTCCAGACTCTCGATCCATCTGTGTAAAATAACCTGTTCCCGTTGGCGTCAGACATGGCAGAACAACCTTCTGTTGTGTTCACCTGGCCACCAAAAGCAGGTACGGGTGAACCGGATGTAAAATCCATACCTGCATTTGAACCAAAATACCACCAGGATGTTTCGGGCTGAGCAAAAGAGAAAATTATTGAAAACAGGAAAAAAGCCAGTTGAAAAAATCTTAATCTCATATTCTTATTCTTCACAATCGGTATTATGACGCAAATAATATGTGATGGTTGCTTTAATTTCATCTTAATATTGAATTCAATTAAACATCAAATTTAGAGAATTTGCAGCAACTTGAAAAACTGCCGTTTTTTTGCCTATCTTAATAACTGAATAGCGAGCCGCTTTGTGATTGTTTGAACTACCTGCCTGATTTGCTTTCCCACTGCTTAAGCAGGGAAGTATCTACTGGGTTACCTAATTGCCCTGCCCTCGTTGCATCTTCAACGGCACGCTGAAACTTTCCTATTGCAGCAAAAGAGATTGCACGGAGGTAATATGCCCTGCCATTGCCTGTGTTAGACTGTAAGTACTGATTGTAGGTATCAATTGATTTTTGCACTTGCCCCATTTTATAATAGGTAAGCCCGATGTTAAGCAATGCATTTCCGATGGAAGGATTCAATCGCAACACCTGTCTGAAATCGGCAATGGCTTTTTCGTATTGTGCCAGTCGATCCGTATAGATCACACCACGGTTGAGCAAAGCTTCATAATAATCTGGTTTTAGCTGGATGGCTTTGTTAAAATCTGCCAATGCTTCCTGATCCTTTTGCATCGCCTTTAATGTCAAGCCCCTGAGGAAATACGTTCGTGGGTTGTTGGGATAATGAGCGACTGCATTGTTGTGTGCTTCGATGGCTTTGGTCAGGTCGTTTTTACGGTAATAAGCCAGACCGAGATTGATACTTGCATCAATGTAGGATTGGTCTGCTTTGTTCCGGAAGCTCATCACTTTCAGGAAATCGGCAATCGCTTTATCGTAATCCGGTAAATGATCTGTGTAAATCATTCCTCTCCACAGCCAGGGAATGGGTGGACAATTCGGATCCATCTCCGTGGCTTTGCTGTATAGTTCAATGGCTTTTTCATATTCTTTTGCCTCAAAATAGTTTTGTGCCAGGTTGCTGTATCCCTGCCAGTAATGAGGTTGTTTTTCAACCACATCACTCCAGAAGCTGCGAGTATCGTGCCATACCTTGCTTCGGTTGTATGAGCTGTATGCAAGAATTGCTGTCAACACAAGACCTATTGTATAAATCCCTTTTTTCATTGGGGACAACCTTTTCTTTTCTGTGATGTTGTGGAAGAATGTGGCGATGATGAAAAACAGACCAAGGTAGGGCATATACGAGTATCTTTCTGCTATCACGGCATCACCAACGGGGATAAACTTCAATACAACCGAGATGACAAAAAGAAAAAACATCATGCCAAAAAGCAGTTCCTTTGATCTGTTCCTGAATTTCCACACCAGCACAAGCAATACAAGCACAAACAGCGGGAAGAGATAAATATAACCGGGCATTTCCCTGCCTGCCTCCAGTGGATAGGGATAAACACCTGAGAGATGCAGTGGCAGGAGCGATTTTACCAGGTAGATAATCAAACCATAACTGCCCCAGAATACGCTTTTCATTTTGCTGTAATATCCTATGTTGATCGCCTCCTGTGCTTGTTGCGCTTTGATCGCCAATATCCCAAACAGCAGAGCTAATGCGAAGAAGGGTATCTTTTCTATAAGCGATTTTTTATTGATTTTGCGCCCTTTAAACCAATCTATTAGCGGCAGCAAAAGAGGTAAAGGTACTGCCTGGGCTTTGGAAAAAAGTGAGAGGAGGAACAAAACAAAAGTCCAAAGCAGGTATTTTTTATTGGAAGTTTTTTGGATGTACTTCAGGTAACAGATTAGTGCAGCAAGGAAAAAGAAGGAAAAAAGTACATCTTTTCTTTCCGATACCCAGGCCACAGATTCCACGTGCATGGGGTGAATGGCAAACAACAGGGCTGTAACTGTGGGGATCAGCATACTTTTCTTATTGCTCAGCAGGGAAATAAAAACAAAAACAAGAAATGTATTGAGCAGATGAAGAAGCAGGTTGTCAAAATGATAAAGGGATGGTTCTAATGCAGCAAATTTATACTCGATTGCGTAACTGAGCAGGGTGAGCGGGTGGTAGTTGCCAAAATAAAAATCACTAAAAATGGCCGGCAGGTCAATCTGCCCGATGTGTGGATTGTTTGTTGTGTATTGAGGATCATCCCAGAAAATAAATTCATGGTGGATAACGGGCAGGAACACGATAAAAGTCAGGGCGATGACCGGCAGCACAAACTTCATTGATGCCCGCAGACTGAAGCGTGAGATACCTGCTTTTGGACTTTTTTCTTTTTGAATTGAGTCTGGCTTATGTTTGTCTTTGTCCTGAGGTTTGTATTTTATCTTTTTGATTTTTCGCTTAGACATGGCTGAAGGAATGTATCAAAAGTATGCATTTGGAATTTATGCCGGGACTTCCCCCGACAATCTCTCATACATATTCTGATCAAAATCTGCCAGCGATGGAATCACCATGTCTGCCAATTGAAAAAGATTGTTGTTTAAACCCTTTTTATCAGGAACAGCAACAACCTTCATATTTGCCAGAAGGGCTGCTTTAATACCAGGAATAGAATCCTCAAAAACCAGGCATTTTTCCTCAGGTATTTCCAGCCGGTTTGCAGTTGAAATATATATTGCAGGGTGGGGTTTTCCCTCTTTTTCAAATTCTGCAGACTGAAAAAATTCGAAATAGGTCGATATGCGGAGTTTCGTCACCGCTTCGATGATCAGGCTCAGTGGGGAAGAGGAAGCAATAGCCATAGGCAACTCTTTGGCAGCAAAGAATTCAAGGATTTCCTGAACCCCCGGCATCGGCTTCCCTTTTTCTTTTATCCTCTCTGTCATGCGGCTGATGATCTCCTTCTCCATTTGCTGCGGACTCATGCCTTTCCATGGTCTGCGGTCTTGCCAGTATTCAATAACCTGCTTTGTGCTGTTGCCCATGGTGAGGCGGCAGTCCTCATCGCTCATCTTTATTCCAACTTCCTGAAAAACTTCTTTTTCTACCTGCCTCCACAACCTTTCGGAGTTGAGAAGCAAACCATCAAGATCAAATATTACTGCTGTTATCATGGCTGCAAGATATAAAAATTTGATTATAAAATACTTTTGATTAACAAAAAATAACATTTTAAATTTTATTATGGGACTTCCATAAATTTAACTCATCAGTCATATTCAAATTGAATAAGAAGCTGTTTGCTATTGGCTTTTGCCCTCTTTCCTGTTAATATAATGGTATTTTCCCATGCTTTTCTTTTGATTTTTTATAAATGACCTCTTCCATACCGCAGCTAAATATTTCGCTTATGTTTTTGAGCCATAAACTCTAAAAAATGTCTTTTCCCATGCTTTGAGTGAAGCATTCTTCCATGAGAATAATGTACTAAATGATATCCGCGAAAGTCTAAATGATATCAACGAAGGTTTAAATGATATCAACGAAAGTCTAAATGATATCAACGAAAGTCTAAATGATATCAACGAAAGTCTAAATGATATCAACGAAGGTTTAAATGATATCAACGAAGGTCTAAATGATATCAACGAAGGTTTAAATGATATCAACGAAGGTTTAAATGATATCA
>CAZUDW010000136.1:0-5243 GCA_964619305.1 uncultured Flavobacteriales bacterium | reverse complement strand
CCCGCGGCTAACCCGGTAGCAGTAGCTGAGGTTTGATTGCCAGTATTGTTGTCCCACAAATATGTATAAGGGCTGAGTCCTCCGCTGGGTGTAACAGTAGCCGATCCGGAACTATCGCCATTGCAATTGAGATCATTCCCACTCATACTTGTTACCAAACCACCAGATAAAGTCAGAGTAATTGTTTGTGTAGGCGCTCCGCAATCATCGTGATTGCAACCTCCCCAGCTGGAATTATTGATACAAGGCCTTACTACAACAATGCTCGAATCACATTGAGTTGGAGAACTACCAATGGTTGAGAAAACACCAATAAAGACTCCCAATGAATTGGAAACATACCATTCTTTTGATCCATAAACCCATGAACCATTCCCACCTGACTTTAGCACAGCAATTATCTGCCTGACAATTGACGGATCCGTGCATACCTCATTACAACCCAATGAACTGCTTAATGAAATTTGTGTATAACATGTATCTAAAGTAGTTCTCCAATTATTCCAATTACCACATTGGGTGGTAGGTGCATTATTAAAGAGGAATGTTTCGCTATATGTTGTTGTTTGCGCAAAGCTATAAATTGTCAGAAATGAGAAAGAAAGGACCGCTATAACAATTTTCATCATGTGTAATTTAGTTATTGTGTTATATGGTTGGATTTTTATTAAATCTTACGGCAGTTTTTAAGTATTGTTTCTTTTCAATTAATCACTCAATCAACAGTCTTTTAATGAAACTACCTGCTCTTGAAGTTATTTTAATAAAATACACACCAGAATTAAGAGTACTTATATCAATTTCTTCGGTAGTATTATTTCTTAAAAACAAGCTGTTATTATAAACCTCTCTACCGGCAGGATCAATAACTGAAACGCCAATATCTCCTGCCATGAGTCTATTAAATTTAATAACGAATTTCCCATTTCCAGGGTTAGGATAAACAGAAAAGCCATCCCACAATTCATTTTCAGGTATTCCTGTGCAACTATCAACAAAAATATAGGCATATTCAATCAATGTATCTGTTCCAAAGCTATTTGACACAATCAGACTTACATCAAAATATCCTGTTGAATCATAGCAAATCTGTGTTGGATTCTGAGCTGTGGAAGATGAAGGATTGCCCCCGGGAAAAGACCAGTTCCAACTTGTCGGAGCACCGGAACTGTTATCCGTAAAATCAATACAATCTCCCTTGCAGATGGATGAACTGCTCGTACTGAATAACGCATTTGGTGGTTGATTGGGAGGCCCGATCTTAGCAACAAAACCATCCGTAAAACCTGTATTGTTGATAACATGGGTATCAAATGCAACATTATAGCTCATATAATCACCCGTAATGTAACAATTTCCTGAGGTATCGACTCCAACCCCAAATCCATCATCCTGGTTGGTACCTCCTGCATGTTTTGCCCATTGAAAAATACTATCTGTATTATAACATGAAACGAAAATATCACCTATCCCATTGGAGTTAAACTCAACAGATCCGAATGTGGCGAAACCTTCAAAACTACCTGTATTGTAAAGATAACCTGCATCGTCCAACACAAGGCCATATCCGATATCATTCAAAACTCCACCATCACGTATTGCCCAGATATAATTTCCATTCGGATCTAATTTTGCAATAAAAATGTCATTGGCTCCAGAACTCACCAGCGTATAACTACCCATTGTGATTGTTCCGTTAAAATATCCGGTCACATAACAATTTCCAGCATTATCTGCAGTGATTGCATAACCAATATCTGTACCTGTATTTCCTGCTTGTTTTATCCATAATAAGTTCCCCGTGGCATCATATTTTGCTATGAAAATATCTTCAATTCCTGCACTGGTCAAGTTGTTTGACTCAAAAGTAGCGTTGCCTTTAAAGAACCCCGTTGAAAACACATTTCCGGAATTGTCAACACAAACTGCTGTACCCTGGTCATCGCCTGTTCCTCCTCCTTTTTTTGCCCACAGGCATGTACCCGACTGGTCAAACTTAGCAGTAAAAACATCTCCCCATCCCGCGCTACTTAAATTATATGAATCGAAAGAGGCATTGCCCCAGAAATAGCCGGAAGCATATATATTACCCGATGCATCCACAGCAATACCTTTTCCATCATCATTTTCTCCACCACCATAACGTTTAGCCCACTGGAAATTACCATTTGCATCATATTTGGCGATGAACATATCATCCCAACCTAATGGATATAATTTCTGGGATCCGAAATCAATGGTGTCAAGATAATATCCTGTAATATAGCAATTGTCTGCATTGTCCAAGGCAATGGCATAACCAACGTCAGGAGCAAGTGCAGAGCCCGCTTGTTTTGCCCATAAACATGTGCCTAACTTATCATATTTTGCAACAAAGACATCATTATCTCCTGCACTCACAATCATATTTGAACCAAAATAGGCTGTATCCTGAAAATAACCCGTGATGTAACTATAACCATTGACATTGGTGGCAATTGAATAAGAATAATCATACGCCCAGCTTCCATTTGTTTTTGCCCAATCAAAGGTCTGGGACCGTGAACTTATCTGCATTACAACTGCAATTATAAATAAGTATGATCTGTACATATATTTCGTTTTTAATAATTAATATTAAGACTATTGATGTTATTTGGAAATCACAAACTGTTTTACTTCAGAAATACTATTACCGGTAATTTCTACCATATATACCCCTTGTGGTAACTTATCGAGAGAGAGAGTATATGGAAAATCTGTTGGAGACAATGCAGCTAAAGTCATAACAACATTACCTAAAACATCTCTCAGAATGATATCGAATTGATCACTTACCAAACCCTTTATTCCTATTGTTATATTATTGGCAGAAGGATTAGGATAAAGAGATATATCAACTTGTTTTGAAGCATCGTTGATACCTGTATTTACCACAGTTTCAACATTCATATCATCAAAATAAAACCCGTCTTCCTTTGTCCAAAAATCGGATTTAAACTTAAACCTTAGCAACACAGATTGTCCTAAATAATCGTTCAGGTTTACTTCTTCAAATACCCAATTTAACTGAAACCCATCATAAAGTGGATTATTCTGGTCCTGGTTTGGCGACCCTGGTTTTGTATAATGCCCGCACAGCGGGGTCCAGGAGTTCCCATTGTCATCTGAAGCTTCAAACTCAACATAGTCATACCCGGGTTCGATCTCCCATCGTGCCCAGAACTGCACAGCAGCATACACACAATTATTTAAAGAAATCGCATTGTTTATTGTGATGATGTTCGTTGTATTATTGGAATAATTTCCACCGGGGGAGTCAGTAATAGATGCAGATGGGCTGTGATAAACAGTATTGCTGCTACCCCAGTTCTGAGTTGTCCAATTGCTTATTGAATTGCCATCATCTGAGAACAGAATGACAGGTTGTCCATAATATTTCGTGATAGTATCCACATGAGCAAATGATCCGTTATCTACCGAAAGTAGAAAGCTGAATTGCTGCCCGGGATTTATATTTCCATCCAAGGTGTAGGCAACAGAATCATATCTTGTTTCAAGCAGGTTCATATTGTTAAAAACAATAGCTGGTCCCACACTGGTTAATTCGTTTCCAAGTGGAATGATCTCTACCGTAAAGGTGGAGGGTGTATCCAGTCCAAGGCATTTGATATCGAAATTAAAATATCCAGTTTGCTGGCTGACTAATGTTGGTGATTCATCATTGGCGATTGCATATTTCAGTGCCAGTCGCAGAGTCATCAGGTTCTGCAACATCGTTTCGTTGCACAGAGGGATGATCCTGTTTTGGGCAGGCCAGAACCCATCACCCGCATTACCCACTTCCGGGGTGAAGGACATATCCTTAGGTTTTGTGTTCTGCTCTCCATACATCCAGTCATCAGAATCTCCGTTGGTAATATATCCCACCGTCTGATCTCCGGTGCCAAAAGCATAGTGATTTTCAACTGTCATCAGCATTGCCCATTCCATAAATAAGGCGGAATCGGGTGTAAAAATGCCATACTCATATCCCCAGGGATATATCAAAAGGTTTCCGTAAGTATGATAATTGAGCGTGATCTGAATATTGTGTTGTTCAGCGAAATACTTCACCGCCTGTGTTTCTGTCTCGGAAAAAGCACCGGGTCCTCTGTAGGTTTCAGAAGATGAATCAGGAGATGAGCCCTGGTTGTCATATCCCCATTTATAGCCATAATTCCTGTTTATGTCAACCCCAAACTCATTGCCACCGTTTACCCTTCTATTCTTGCGCCACATACCACCACCATTTGGATATGTATTTTCATTATAGGTATAACCATCAGGATTCACCATCGGGATAAAATAAATCTCCAGATTATCTACGAGATAAGTGATCTCCGGATCTGTGCCATAATTCTCAAGCAGATAATACATAAAGAAGATCATCTGTGTCAAGCCTTCCGGTTCGCGGGCATGATGCACACCGGTAAACAATATTTCAGGCTCATTCTCATCAATGGTCGGGTTATCTGAAATTTTTAACCAGTAGATGGGATAACCGTCATTGGTAATAAAAGATCCGATGGGTTGTTTCTGTGTGATAAGATTCGGGAACAGGTTGAACATATTATCAATATGTCCGGTGAATTCAGCATATTTGTAGTATCCGCCCATAGTTCCGAGGGCGAAATTTGATGGAGTTGTGTAATTTGGCGTATTAAAACAGTTACCACCGGAAGTTTCGGGCAATTGCCCCGCAGAACGCATTGCCCTGTCAACATAATATGCAACAACATCCTCAATCAGTATATCATATTTGTAACCCATACGGGAGATGGTTTCTATTTCGGATGCTGAAAAATCGCTTTCCAGGTAAACACCTTTTTTGATATTTCCATGATCGATGGCTACACCGGCTTTTGACAGCTCCATAAGAGCCTTCTGATCTGCATAAACACGCACACGGGAATACACGGGATTCTGACAGTCAGCAAGATATGGCAGAATAACGATAAAAGCAAAAACAAGACAGTTGGAGAGTGTTTTCATAATGTTATGTTTCAGGAAATAAAAGTATGAATAATATATGATATGAATGGAATTTTACAACAAAAATAATAAGCTTTATTGTATTCTCATCTTCATCCCTGCCCTCATGCGTTGTTTAATTATTGACTCTACGCAACTTGAAGCAGCATTATACATTTGGGTGTTGATGAATGCTCCCGTCAATAACTAAAGAGCCCTCGTTGATGACTGAAGGGGTCTCATCAATGACG
>CAZUDW010000135.1:0-5271 GCA_964619305.1 uncultured Flavobacteriales bacterium | reverse complement strand
ATAGCCGGTTTAACTCATATAAAAGGAAACATTTCTTGTCATCAGCAACCGGGAGCTTTGTTTATGCTTTTAATCTTCCATCCATCATTTGTCTTCGACACAATAATTATGGTAAGATAATCGAGATAAGTGATTACATCATCGCTGTTGACGAATCCCTCTGCATCATCGCAGAAAATATAATACCAGGATGAGCCCTGCTTCTTGTTGGAGGAATAATTCAGCATGTTGCCACCACATTGAGGATTATCCGAGGAACAAGCTATGCAATTACCTTTTATTGCAACAACATCAGCATCCTTACTGTTGCTCTTATAGATATTTACACTGTCTTTTGCTAAAATAAATGGAAAATTATCCTGGAAGTAACCGCTTTTTTCAGGGAAAGCAGTTTTTTTAAAAGGGTAATTCTTGTAAGCAGGTATGGTGTCATATTTTTTCAGAATATTATAAGGAAATCTCACATAAACAGAATCAACCGCCCGGAGTGGCATAAAACCATATTGCAGATGTTTCCGGAAAAACTCCATTGCTGAATAATATGTGCCGTCTGCTTTCAAACCATAAGAATTGAAATTATATTTAGAAATATTTTTATAAGGTTGATTGCTGATGACACCTTCAAGACTATCATCAATAAGGGAAAAAAGTAAAATGGTATCATTTGTTTTAAAAGCAGAATCTAGCAGGTATTTAAATAGCCAAAAAGAAGAGTCGGACTGTGAAGCGTCCAGGAAAAAGAAATTTTCAAAAGGGGCCGGCCTTTGTGGCTGATTTTCTTTGTGTTTGTTTGTTTCTGTTACGCTTGGCATTGAATGATGATCTTTTCTTGGCGCTTCACATGATAAAAGTGTAGTTATTACTGCAATACACAAGGTGATTGATGTTTTAACTTTCATCTTTTTGAAATGAATCTTTAGTGATAATATTTGCTCTGAGTATTAATTATTGAATGACTCCGTCCATGATGGTGAGAATACGATCTGCCATAGCTGCCAACTCTTCATTGTGCGTAACAATGATAAAAGATTGCCCATATTCATCCCTTAGGTTAAAGAACATTTTGTGCAAATCTCTTGCATTATTAGAATCCAGGTTTCCTGATGGTTCATCCGCCAGTACAACGGACGGATTATTGACAAGTGCACGAGCCACAGCAACCCGCTGCTGTTCGCCACCGGAGAGTTCAGCCGGTTTATGATTGAGGCGGTCTTCCAATCCAAGATAGCTTAAGAGTTCTGTTGCCTTCTGTATCGTATCTTTTTGTTTCCGCTTTGCAATATAAGCGGGAATACAAACATTCTCAAGCGCAGTAAATTCAGGTAAAAGGTGATGGAATTGGAATATAAAACCAATCTGTTCATTTCTGAATCGTGAAAGTGCCTTGTCATTAAGTGTCATTACTTCCGAGCCATGAATTATAAGTTCTCCCCTGTCAGCTTTATCCAGTGTTCCGAGAATCTGCAGCAAGGTTGTTTTACCGGCACCCGAAGCCCCGATAATGGAGATGATCTCGCTTTTCCCGATTTCCATACTTATACCTTTAAGCACTTCCAGGTTTCCAAATGATTTGTGAATATTAACAGCTTTGATCATATTGCGAATTTATCATATAAAATTAAAAAACACTTAACTTGCATTGCTGTTAAGAATATTTAATTTTGAAGCATTAATAGTAAAACAGAAATTAGACAGACATGAATTTACATGAATATCAGGGTAAGCAAATACTTAAAAGTTTCGGAGTAAGTATCCAAAACGGTATTGTTGCAGAGACAGTAGAGGAAGCGATAGTTGCAGCAAAGAAATTAAGTGAAGAAACCGGTACAAAGATGTGGGTTGTTAAAGCTCAGATCCATGCAGGCGGAAGAGGTAAAGGTGGAGGAGTAAAATTAGCAAAAACATTAGAAGAATTGAAGGAGATTGCAGGAAATATACTTGGTATGCAACTTATTACCCCACAGACATCAAAAGAAGGCAAAACTGTTAGAAAAATACTGATAGCTGAAGATGTTTATTATCCGGGAAAAAGTGAGACATCGGAATATTATATGTCGGTGTTGCTAAACAGGCAAAGTGGTAAAAATATCATCATGTATTCAACTGAAGGGGGGATGGAAATAGAGGTGGTTGCTGATAAAACTCCTGAACTTATTTATAAAGAAGAAGTAGATACTGCTACTGGATTGATGCCTTATCAATGCAGGCGAATAGCTTTCAACCTAGGTTTGACAGGCAAAGCTTTTAAGGAAATGACAAAGTTTGTTGCAGGATTATACAGGGCGTATGATGGCTCGGATGCATCCCTTTTTGAGATAAATCCAGTGCTTAAAACATCAGACGACAAAATCATTGCAGTTGATGCCAAAGTGAGAATAGATGACAATGCTCTATTCCGTCATCAGGATTATAAAGAAATGAGAGATATTCAAGAAGAAGACCCTATTGAAGTAGAAGCAGGAGAAGTTGGGCTCAGTTATGTGAAACTTGATGGAAATGTGGGTTGTATGGTTAATGGTGCCGGTCTGGCTATGGCTACTATGGATATTATCAAATTATCAGGTGGCAGTCCCGCAAATTTCCTTGACGTTGGTGGAACTGCCGATGCTGCACGTGTTGAGACAGGGTTTAGAATTATATTGAAAGACCCTCACGTGAAAGCAATACTATTGAATATATTCGGAGGAATTGTCCGTTGTGATCGTGTGGCACAAGGAGTTGTGGACGCATACAAGAATATTGGAGATATCTCCATTCCTATTATTGTGCGTTTACAAGGAACCAATGCAGAAGAAGCAAAAAAGATCATTGACGAATCCGGCCTTCAGGTACACTCTGCGGTGCTGTTGCAAGATGCTGCCGATGGAGTCAGGGAAGCACTTGCATAAACTATTCATTCGATGTCTGAATAAAGTTCCTGATTAACGCCACCCTAAATAGCATTTTTAACTTTTGTTTTACCTTTATTCACTCAAACTATAGACGTATTGTAGAAAAAGGAATATATGAACAGGTAAAAGATTCAAATGAAAAAAGTACTTATTGCAAACAGGGGTGAGATTGCTTTGCGGATTATGAGGTCTTGCAGGGAAATGGATTTACAGACTGTGGCTGTTTACTCAGAAGCTGATAGAGATGCCCTGTTTGTGCGCTATGCTGATGAAGCAATATGTATAGGCCCTCCACCTGCTTCACAATCTTATCTTGTAATGGACAACATCATAGAAGCTTGCAAAAAAACAAAAGCCGATGCAATACATCCTGGTTATGGGTTTCTCTCCGAGAATGCAGTATTTGCAGACAGGGTTGTCTCAGAAGGGATTAGTTTTATTGGGCCAACGGCAAAAGCTATGGAGATTATGGGGAATAAACTCTCAGCAAAAGAAGCTGTGGGTAAATACAAAGTGCCATTAGTGCCAGGCAGCAGAAAAGCACTGTCTGAACCAGAAGAAGCTTTAAAAATTGCTGAGGAAATCGGTTACCCGGTTTTAATCAAAGCGGCTGCCGGAGGTGGTGGTAAAGGAATGCGCATTGTTGACTCAGCAGGGAATCTGAAAGAAGAGGTAGCAGCTGCAATGCGTGAAGCATCATCTGCATTCGGTGATCCTTCTGTTTTTCTTGAACATTATGTGCTGTGCCCAAGACATATTGAAATTCAGTTACTTGCCGATCAGCATGGGAATATTGTCCATTTGTTTGAAAGGGAATGCTCGATACAACGCAGGCATCAAAAGGTAATAGAAGAAGCACCATCCTCATTGCTAATACCGGAACTAAGACATCAGATGGGGCAATGTGCAATTGACGTAGCCAGGGCCTGCGGGTATGTTGGTGCCGGTACCGTTGAATTTTTAATGGACGAGAACAATGCTTTTTATTTTTTAGAGATGAATACCCGACTGCAAGTGGAACATACCGTGACAGAACTGATTACAGGAATAGACCTGGTGAAAGAACAGCTCAAGATTGCAATGGGAGAGAAACTGGCTTTCACACAGGATGACCTTATGATCAGGGGACATGCCATTGAAGCCAGGGTTTGCGCAGAAGATCCATCGAATAATTTTTTACCGGACATAGGAAAACTCGAAATATATCAAACTCCTCAGGGCCCGGGAGTTAGAGTAGATGATGGATTTGAAGAAGGGATGGAGATACCAATTCATTATGATCCTTTGATAGCCAAACTCGTTGTTTATGGAAGTGATAGGCAGGAAGCGATCAAGAGAATGGTAAGAGCAATAGATGAATATCGTATCAGCGGGGTGGAGACAACATTGCAATTCTGTCGTTTTGCAGTACAGCATGAAGCTTTTGTAAGTGGAAATTTCGACACTCATTTTGTGAAAAAGTATTTTAAAGCAGAATTGCTTCAGGAAGATACAGAGGAGGAAATACTTGAGCTTGCGGCTATTGTTGCTGCACAGGCATATGAAGAAACTATTAAGCAAAGGCAATTTAAACCAAAGTCTGAAGCTTCTTCCTGGAAAAGGAATAGAAATTGCTGGTAGTCATAAAACATTCATATTATCTATTCGTTTAAATTATGCTTGATCAGGATAGATTTAGTATAAAATATTAGTATAAAAACCGGAAATAACCGTTTGTGAAAAAAATTATTTTCATATCTATTGTTTACTTTCTGGCTCTATCTTCTGTCGCACAGGATATCACTGATGTAACAGCAAAAAAGAAAAGAAAAATGAACCAGGGTCTGAGGGCTAATGGGAGTGTGGTAACAGCGCTTATTATTGATAATGATACAGTACCTGTGGTTAATTACCCGGTATTTCGTATTACTTCGTCTCGTAATTTTGGAGATGAGGATTCAAAGCACAGATATTACCGTTTAGTACGCAACGTAAAAAAAGTATATCCATATGCCAGATTAGCAGGACAAAAACTCAAAGAATACGATGCAGAACTGGCAGGGATCAAGAGCGAGAGAAAACGTAAGGTCTTTATGAAGAAGGTTGAGAAGGAACTTAAAGATGAATTTGGGGACGAATTGAAAAATTTAACGATAACCCAGGGACGGATATTAATAAAACTTATTGACCGTGAAACAGGAGACACTTCTTATGAACTGGTAAAAGAATTGCGTGGCACTTTTTCGGCTTTTTTTTGGCAAACTTTAGCCAGGTTATTCGGCAACAATCTTAAAAGTGTTTATGATGCCAATGGTGAAGACCGTCAGATTGAAGATATTATTATCTTAATTGATGCCGGTGTTTATTAACAGCCGATCGCATATTCTATTTGATACCTTAA
>CAZUDW010000134.1:0-5594 GCA_964619305.1 uncultured Flavobacteriales bacterium | reverse complement strand
TAAATGGTGATCGTTTAACATTAAACTGCGACCGTTTGTCGTTAAATTGCCATCGTTTTGGATTAAATGGCGATCGTTTAGCGTTAAATAGCGATCATTTAGCGTTAAATGGCCATTATTTAATCACTCCTGTCTGCAATTCTTAAATGTCTGACAATTAGTTACATAAAACTTTAAACAAAATAAAATAATGTGTAATTGGTAATTACAGTATAAAATCTTGGAAAACATTAAGGTTTATGTGGTCAGCATCCGGCATGAAAAAATAAAAATCAAAAAAGTGGATTTCCGGGGCGGCATACGCGTGGATGCAAAAGACCTCGCCAACGGCCTCTACATCTATTCCCTGCTGCCGGAAGGGCAGCTTGTAAATGCCCGCGGGATGCTCAGAAGCAGATAGGGTGCTGATGTTGCTCTACATACCAGCTATGGAATGCAACGCATACGTGCTGTAAAACGTCTTTAATGGATGTGGGGATTCAATTATTGCCTAACTTTGCTTGGTTAATTCCAATTACTCATTTATTCAATATGAAAAAGGGATTATTATATCTGACAGGCATGCTGCTCTTTTGGACGGGCATATCCTTCGGGCAATCTCCTTATTACCGCTATGATTCCATCCCGGTGATAATAGGGGCAGACACATTGTTGGACAATGCCTGGGCAGGGGGATTCAACTCTCCCCAATTTTCCGAAATAGACCTGAACGGGGACAGCATCAAAGACCTGTTTGTATTTGATCGCAACGGAAATGTAATAAAAACCTTTCTCAATAAAGGGGTACCCGGTGAAGTGTCCTACGTGTTTGCACCGGAATATATTCCCCTTTTTCCTGAATTGAATAACTGGGTGTTGCTGGTTGATTACAACTGCGATGGATATGAGGATATTTTTACGCATGGCATTGCAGGTATTGCTGTTTACAGAAATGATTACGCCCTCAACGACACTTTGGCTTTTACCCTGGTAACCTCCATATTGAAATCAGACTATCATCCTAATTATCTCAATCTGTATGTTTCTTCCGTAGATATTCCTGCTATCGCTGATATAGACAATGACGGAGACATTGACATCCTTACTTTCGGTGTTGTTGGTACAATTGTGGAATTCCATGAGAACCTCGCAATGGATTCTACCGGAACCTGCGACACCCTGATGTTTAACCTTGCCGACAACTGCTGGGGGAAATTTTATGAGAACAGTCTGAGCAACGGTGTTACCTATCCCATCAATTGCAGAACAGAACCTTATGACGGTGACTATGATAAAGTGAATAGGCATTCCGGATCCACGCTGCTAACATTGGATATAGATCAGGATCACGATAAAGAACTGGTTCTGGGCGATATATCTTATCCAAATTTAATTATCGTCATCAATGGCGGAGACAGCAGTTATGCAAGTATCACTGCACACGACACCTTGTTCCCCCGTTATGTAACCAACACGGTTCCTGCAATAATTGAAGTCTTTCCTGCAAGTTTTTACCTTGATGTAAACAATGATGGCGTAAAGGATCTTTTAGCAGCGCCCAACACTCAAAACGCGTCTGTCAACAAACACAGTGCATGGTATTACAGGAATGACAGCCTGGACGATCTTCCCGACTTCCATTTTGTAAAAGACGACTTTTTACAGGATGAGATGATCGAACTTGGTAAGGGCTGTAATCCTGTCTTTTTTGATGCAGATGCGGATGGCTTGCAGGATATAATTGCCGGCAACTACGGTTATTTTCACATCAGTGGAAATTATCCATCCGGCCTGGCTTATTTCAGGAATTCCGGCAGTCTGCAAGCGCCCGCCTTTACACTAGACACCATCAATTATATGGATATAATGAATTACAATCTCAACGGGGTATATCCTGCTTTTGGAGATTTGGATGCAGATGGCGATGAAGATATGATCATCGGAGATTATACAGGCGTGTTGCATTATTACGAGAATACAGCAGGTTCCGGTAATCCTGCAGATTTTATCTTAAGCCAGGCAAATTATATGAATATTGATGTCGGTGCGTTTGCTGCACCACAGATAGTAGATGTGGACAGGGATGGAGACAATGATCTGCTGGTAGGTGAAGAAAGTGGCACCGTGAATTATTTTGAAAACATCGGCAATCCTCAGGCAGCTCTGTTTTCAGATATTCCAACCAATGACTTTTTCGGTGGTGTGGATGCCATGCCGCAATGTTGTACCGGTTACAGTTCCCCTGTGCTCACTGAATTCGATAGTACAGGTGCTTATTACCTGCTGCTCGGAACAGAGAGAGGAGTGATCCAGATATTCTCAAATATTGACGGAAACCTGAACGGCACCTTCACTCTGGTCGATTCCATAGAGACCAACTCATACCGTATCCGCATCAATGTTGCAGACATCAACAACGATCAGAAGGCGGAGATCATTGTAGGTGAAAATGGAGGAGGCATGCACATCCTCACGACAAATGACATCAACATTCCTGTTGCTGACCATACCACACCGGTAATGCCGTTTGATTTTAATATCTATCCCAATCCGGCCAATAATGACGTTTTTCTCCGGTTTGACCGGAATATCAATACGGATGGATTGGTAGAGATATCAGATGTTTTATCGAATCTTTTAATTACAAAAAAAATTACGTGTACTCGAAGTGCAAGACCTCAACATATTTCCATTAAAAACCTGAAAAAAGGCGTTTATTACGTATCGGTAAAGATTGACCAAAGGAGAGTGGTCAAGAGAATTGTTGTACTCTGATTTGCCAGTTTCAACCGGCTCAATCCATAACAATTACAGTATTCTCCTGCTGTTTGTAAGATTTTTTCCGTCAGGCAGCATCTCCATAAACGTATCAATAGCTATATTTCCAAATATTTCTTTAAACTCCATATCATCATTCAATACAACGTTTCATAATATTATGAAAACTTATTTTAAACAGATTTTTGTTTAAAGTTCCAGCCGGTTGGCTGTCCGAAGCTCTTTCTCAGAGGGTTTTCTGAATACCCCGGATAAAAGAGAGGTGAAAATATCAACGTTTTGATTGCATACTGTTTAACCATTTGACGGCTTCTTCCTCTGAGGTGAACAACTTTGTAGGTATATCTGGATTGAAGATATGGATAAAAGCATTGCCCATCAGTCGCTGCGCCAGGGAATTCACCAGGAAGGCGATGGCCTTCCTTTGAATACCTTCCTGTGATTTTGAAAAAAATTGCAGCGCCTCATTTGTTATGCTGGTATAATCTTCCGGCAGGCACAGCACCACAAATGCTTTGCCCTGTGTTAAAACATCACATTGCTTCCTGATATCTGCCGCAATCTCAGCCGTGATTTCGGGTTCCTTATTAAACTGAATGCGCACCATAGAATCGTCTATCAACTCGAACAGAGCATAAGATGTTCTAATAACAGATTCTTTTTCAGTTTCAGCCACGGGGTAAAATTAAATTTTTTTATTAACATTACCCATGATGATCGTATTTGCTGAATGGTCTGGTAAAACAAATGGCCGTTACGGATTCTTTTTCATACGGGTGCCGGCAGCCTGCACTACTCCACCAGGCCGAGTCGAATTGCCCATGCCGTCAGTTCAACCGTATTGGCGCAGCCCGATTTTTTAAGAACATTTTTGCGTTGTTTCTCCACCGTATTCACAGACTTATTGAGCTTGACAGCAATCTCTTTACAAGTCATTCCCATGCACATCAGTCTAAGAACTTCAGTTTCACGGGATGCAAATTCAGGTATTAATCCTTTTACAGGAACTTTCTTTTTTTCCCCTGCCAACTCCTGCTGCATGGCTTCCATGATCTCCCGTGTGAAATGCGATCCTTTTTCATACACCATCCAGATGCAGTCTTCCACATCTTCGGGCAGGGCTGTTTTCAGGAGGTATCCCTTCGCCCCTGCTTTGATCATGCCCAGTATGATGCTGGTGTCATCGTATTGCGTCAGGGCGATCACGCGTACGGAGGGGAAGCGCACATCCAGCGCTTTGGTCGTTTCCTTGCC
Source organism: uncultured Flavobacteriales bacterium (assembly GCA_964619305.1). Lineage (GTDB taxonomy): Bacteria > Bacteroidota > Bacteroidia > Flavobacteriales_H > CAZUDW01 > CAZUDW01. The sequence continues at coordinate 1,583 of CAZUDW010000134.1, read as the reverse complement.
ATCGAGTTCGGGCATTTCCAGATCCATCAGCACTATGTCGGGCAGCATTTCTTCCTGCATCTTCCCAAGCAATTCCAACAGCTGTTTTCCGTTGGATGCCTTCACTACCACCCGCATATGTCCAAAACCCTTGATCAGTTTCACCATCCCGCTGCGAAACAGGATGTGATCATCTACAATGGCCAGCTTTATAATAGCCAAACTTTTCTCGTTTTGATTATAAGCGGCCATAAATGTACATAATATTTCCTTTTCCTCTTCAGGAAGATTTTATTCTGTGCATATCAACTGCAATGCTGCACTGCTTTCAAAATGATAGAATCCTCTCATAATTGCGCAAGAAACAATCATCATTCTTTGCTCTCTACCACGGCACGGAAGGAAACCCCTTCATCTTTACGGCTTTCAAAAGCATACTTTACCCCAACACCATCGAGGCGGCTTTTGATGTTCAGCATACCCATGCCTTCCATCACCTGTGATTCCGGACCCATGTTAAAACCGCAGCCGTTGTCGCTCACCATCAGCAGCAGGCGATCATTCCTGTTTTGCATCACCACACTGATGTGGCCGGCACCGGCATGTTTGAGCGTATTATTAAAAAGCTCCTGCACCACGCGGTAGAGCGCTGTCTCTGTCTCCAGACCGGGGCGCTGGTATGTGCCCTGTGCAGTGAAGTTCACCTCCAGCCCTGATTTTTCCATAAAATCCCTGCAGAAGTCTTGCAAAGCAACTTCCAGCCCTTCCCTGCGCAAAACGGGAGGGAACATGCTGTGGCTCAGTGTGCGTATGTCGTGCACACTGTCTGCTGTTTGCCGGGCTGCTTCCAGCAGTTTTTCTTTTATGCCGGAAGTGGATTCCTCCTCAGCAGCTATGCGGTTAAGGGTGGTCTGCACCGTGTTGAGATCGAGTTGAATCTTCTCATGCAACTCCATTGAGATGCGCCTGCGTTCAGCCTCCTGCGCAGAGAGGGCTGCCTGCAAAACAGCTTCCCGCCTCTGCTCACGCTGTCTGCCTATTTTGCGCTGGTAAAGAACCACAAAAAACAACAGGGCTGCGCCCATGAGCAGCATGCCCATCGAACCAAACACAAGCAGTGTCTCAATGTCTATCCCATCCTGCTCAGCCACAATCCCACCGTATAGCAGGCGTTGGCCAGCAGATTTGACACAGAATGAATACTCCAGTCGGCACGCAGATCGGTTCCGGGTTGTTTAAGCACATAATTACTCAGTACAAATAAAAGGAAATTCGGAGTAAAATATATCATAACCCCGGCAGATATCCAGAACATGGGATATCGGGTAAGCACAAACACCTTGGTTTGCAGGTAAATGCCCAAAAAATAAAGGCAGACCACCAGCAGCATCAGAAGCGCTTCCCCTGCCATGCTCCAGATTGCAAACTCCTCCCCGTCACCGGGAAGGCTGAGCCTGTAAGAAATAAAGAACGTAAAACCCACCGCCAAGACCAGCACTATCCATCTCAGCTTTTTTATCTTCATAGCAAGAAAAAACACCGCACAAAGGAAGAAATACTCCACGAGCGTATATATATTCATCAACCACAGGTTATTGATCCCT
>CAZUDW010000133.1:0-5821 GCA_964619305.1 uncultured Flavobacteriales bacterium | reverse complement strand
TAGCGGAACACCTCCGCTCCATAGCGGAACACCTCCGCTCCATAGCGGAACACCTTCGCTTCATAGCGGAACACCTCCGCTTCATAGCGGAACATTTGCATTTTTCAGCGCCTGCACCGCATACATTTTTACATATAAAGCGCTGCCGCCTTTTGCGATGCCTGTAAAATAAGAGATGCCGCTGTTGATGGTTTCCTCGCTTTTTTCGTTTTCGAGGAATTTGGCATAGCTCATTATAAATCCGATCTTCCAGAATCCTTTTATGTTTTTGGATGCACTGGCGAAGAAGGGGCTTTTGGCTTTGTCATAAATAAACAGAACAAGTAAATCGCAGTCAGGATGATTTTTTTATCTCCCAATATCAATTAATAGTTGACTTCCTGCTTCCTTATCTTTTAAGCCTACTCAGAAATCTTTTGAGAATACTCAGAGATCATTACAGCTTTTGAAAGAACTTTCTGTCTTAGATTTGAGAAGTTTCTTAACTGCCAAAATCTGTAAAGTCACTTTAGATGCAAAGTTTACAGGGCATTAGCAAATATCATTGCGTATTAAAAAATGACCATTGTAAGCAGAGTCGTTAAATGCTGATTGTTGGCGCCAATTCATTTCAGAGTGGCCATGGTGTTTTAGATCAGCTTACAGGAAAAAGTGTTATAGATGAATGTTCAAAACATTAGCAAGGGGTTTTTAACTGCTTATATTCCTCAAACTTTTCACGCTTATGTATATTATGATGACATGAGCCTGTTGTAGAAATAAAAGTCTTCTTGCATTGACTTGAAGTTATAGCGCTGAATTTGATCACGATGCTCATTCTTTAAAAATAAGTCAGATGAGTAGTACGGACATTCTATAACTGATGCAATAGCATCTTGGTTTTTTGCTTATAGATTACTCTCATCTCGTTCAGTACTGCTTTTTGTTCTTTTGGTTCTGGATTTATTATCCAAATAATTCTGATATTTGCTCTTGGTTGCTCATAATTCATGTAGTTTTGATTTGGAACAAAAACAGGAAAAATTAAACTATCAACCAAAAATTAGAATAGAGCCATATTTTTTAATTTGCACATCAAGATGTACTTGGCCGGATGGATACGTTAAAATAGATACTATGTTAAATAGTAAATTTGCATTCTAAAGAGATAGAAAAATGAGAGAAGTTATACTTAAAAGAATAGAGGAAGCTACTTTTAAAAAAGTAATTGCTGATGAACCACTGATTAGTTCAGGTTTACTCGATTCCATTACTTTAGTAGAACTTGCCGTGGCTATTGAAGAGGAATTTGATATAAAAATCCCTTTTACCGATGTAAATCCACAAAACTTCGAAAATGCAGCCAATATAGAGAAGTTGGTTGTATCTCTAAAAAATCAATGAAACAATTTGTTTTTTTTCATATCATACCTTCTACTATTGCAATTATTGCTGTGTGCTTTCTTATTTCTATTGCCCAATTTATTTTAAAAAACCAAAGCAATACTGCCAAGAATATTCTCATTGCAGAAGATCCACAGCAACCAACCTTTAAGCATTTTGCAAATTACGAAGCAGATGGTGAAAAGAAAATTATTTTTCTCGCCAAAGCATTGTCTGATAAAACAATTGTTTTGTTCGGGTCTTCTGAATTGACAGACGATGAGAGAACACCATATCATTTTTTTAATGACAGCATTTTAAAGATAATCGGAGTTGGGCACGCTTATAACGAGACCTTTGCCATCTATTGTCAATTACTCTCTATGGGTGAATATGCTAGAAACAGCAATGTTTGTATCATATTAAGTGCTGCATGGTTCGAAGATGGCGAAGGAACCAACATTCAGGCATTCCTTGAATTTGTTCCTGAATTGATGCAGAAAAGAATTTGGTCAAATAAAATAGACGATGAATTCAAGTATTATGTTTATGCCTATATGATGAAACATAAGTCTGAAATAAATACTCTTCCGCTTACCTATTTGCTTTTAGCTAAATTAGATTACGATGGCGTTTTATCCAACATAAATAAAATGCTTGCATTAAAATTTTTGCCAAATAAGGTTGATTTAAAATTTTCTATATCGAATTCTTCTTCCATTCGTAAAAATACCTTTGTTTATTCGTGGGACAGTATGCTTACAAAGGATTACACATATTTTTTAACCACATGTGATTCCAACAAAATATATGTCAATAACAAATATTATTTTAAAAATCTGGCAAATAAAGATGGGACTATAGATTTATCTACTGTGCCATTAGTTCCTTTTCCAAACACGGAGATGGACGATTTGAAAATGTTGTTGAAATTACTTAAGCATTACAATTGCAACGCTTCTTTTATAATGGAACCAATCAATCCATACTATTATCGGATGTTGAGCAATTACAAACCCGTAATGGATTCCATTCACAAATTTATTGTTGACGAATATCATTACCCCTATCTTAATTTGTTTGTTACAGACACTGCACATTATCATCCCGGAGAACTGAATGATATTATGCACTTTGGAAGAGTGGGGTGGGACAAGGTGAACCGTTTTATTTATGAAACCTATGGCAATAAATCCTCACAACAATGAAGCTCGGAAAAATATCTTTTCTTAAACAACTGATGATTTATCTCATCATCTTAATCGGTTACTTTTTGATGTACTATTTTCCGCTGGATCAAATAATATTTTCTAAAAAACAAGTTAACCCATCCTCAAAAATCGAATTCGTATATCAGCAATTCTGAAAAATTAAAAATGCTTCCGTACACCACGATAGAATTTTTTATTTATGCAGCAGCCTCAGTTGCTTTTATTTTTGTAATCAAATATACAGCAGGAAAGTTTATTCCATATCATTTCGCATTGCTTGCCGTTTCAGCAACATACATGATTTTATACTTTCCAAACCAAACGTCCGATAACCGTGGCGGTGTAGAACTCGGAATTTTTATCATTTACTCTTATCTTATTTATTATCTTTTTGTTTATAAAATTCATTCCAAGATAAAACTATGGGGCATTCTCCTGCTTACTTTACCGATGATTGTAATAAAATTGCATTTAAATATTTTTGTTCTTATAGGATCATCTTACATAACTTTTCGTTCCGTCCAACTATTTATTGATGCGAAAGAAAATGAGAAACCGTATAATTTTTTTTACTACTTCAATTTTATTGCTCTTTTGCCATGTCTGCTGATTGGTCCTATTGACCGTAGCGAACGGTTTTTCGCTGATTTGAAAAAAGGATACAATCAATTAACTTTTGAAAGGTTTTTTGACGGATTGAACGGAGTTGTGTGGGGAATTGGGTACAAATTTTTTCTTGCTTTGGCAGTACAACGTTTCTGGATAGAACAAATACATCTGGAAGGAAATAATTTCTGGCAACATTTTCAATATATGTATGCTTATTCCTTTTTTTTATATTTTGATTTTGCCGGTTATTCATCACTAGCGGTAGGTTATGGGAAAATGCTGGGTATAGATGTACCTTATAATTTTGATAAACCCTTTCTTGCTCTCAATCCTCAGGAATTTTGGCGTAAGTGGCACAAAACGCTTGGCGACTGGTTGCGAGATTATGTTTTTCGCCCCATATTCAAAGAGCTTACTTCACGAAAATTGTTCAACTCAAGGCCTGTCATAAGGCAAAACATTGCATTGTTTTTTACATTTACACTAATGGGGTTTTGGAACGGGTTTGAAAAACATTATATCGTTAGCGGTATGTTGTTTGGAGTTTATTCTGTTGTTCACAATTCTTATATTTTCAATTGCAAGAAAAAACAAAAAGATATTTTCTTTGGCAATACGCCTCCGTGGCTTGTCAAAGCAATTTCTATATTCATTATGTTTAACGCAGTTTGTTTTGCTCTTTACATTTTTAGTGGAGCATTCCCATTTTTAAAAAGCAATTGAGTATGAAATTTTCTTTTGAGAAATTTGATTTTATAAATGATTCGGATGCAGATAAACTGGCAATTATCGGCTCAAACAGAATTGTTACCTGGCGGGAGTTTGAAAAAGAAGTAAACGAGTTGTGTTTATTTTTTAAGACAAATAACATTCCCAATGACCAGCCGCTTATTATTTACGGTCACAAGCAAGCTGAAATGGTGATAGCGGTTTATGCCTGCATGAAATCCTCTATTCCCTATATTCCCATTGATATTATTTATCCTTTCGATCGCATAAAAAAAGTTGCTGAAATTGCCGGAGCAAACCTTATGATTAATTGTACGGGAGAAAATTGTCCGGTTAAATTTTTACAGGAATTATATATCCATCCAAACAAATTATTTCTGAATAATGAAATTCAAAAACGAATTTCAACTATTAAAATCCCATCTAATGACCCGATTGTGTATATTATCTTTACATCAGGCAGTACTGGTGAGCCAAAAGGAGTGCAGATAACACGCAGTGCTGTCCGGAGTTTTCAGCAATGGATAAAAAATGACTTTGAGTTTAATAATAATGATGTATTCATCAATCAAGCACCTTTCAGCTTTGACCTTTCTGTTTATGAATTGATGAGCTTTTCCAACTTTGCTGCCACATTGCTGCTAAATACTGCAGGGATGGGGAAAAACACCGAAGATTTTATTGCTCGAGTGAAACAATATAAAGGAAGCATTTGGATTTCCACGCCCTCGTTCGCATTTCTTTATTCAAATTATCCCAAATTTAATGCTGAAAATATTTCCACCTTAAGAACATTTTTATTTTGCGGAGAAACCTTGCCGAATAAACTATCCCGGAAACTGAACAAACTTTTCCCAAACTCAAAAGTACTGAATACCTATGGACCAACAGAAGCCACAGTTGCCACCACTCTTGTTGAAATTACATCCGAAATATTTAAAAATTACGACCCACTTCCTGTCGGTTATCCTAAATCAACATGTGAAATCCATATCTTATCGGATAAAAATGAAGAAGGAGGAGAAATAGAGATTATTGGCGATAATGTTTCCATCGGATATCTTAATAGAGGTAATCTAAATCGAGAAAAGTTTTTATCTGTTAATGGTAAAAGAGCGTTTAGGACTGGTGATTGGGGGTATTTAAAAAATGGAATGCTTTTTTTTACAGGAAGAAAGGATGACCAGATTAAATTGCACGGTTTCCGAATAGAGTTGGATGAAATAAATGCAGCATTGCACAAATTAGAAGCAGTAGAAGAAGCTGTAATTGTACCAATGCGAAAAAACAACGAGATAAAAAAACTTGTTGCGGTTGTAAAAATCTCTAAGGAATATTTAGAAAAAGATAAAGCAAAATCAAAACTGGAAATAAATGAAGCTCTGAAAAGATGTCTGCCTGAATATATGGTGCCTGGCGATATTCGATTTGTAGATAATTTCCCCTACAGTACTAATCATAAAATAGATAACCAATTATTAGAAAAATTGATTTTAGAAGGCAAAATTATTTAGGTGGTTTTAATAAGTAAGATCACAAAATGCCAAGTGGTGGTTTTCGGTGTTGGATGTTGTTGCAGTGCTTACTGACCAAGACGACTATACAAAAACACGCAATTATTGAAATACCTTAAAGCAAAGTTAAAGAAAGAAAATAGAAGCGATGCCTGTAAAATACATTTGACGAAATCGTAAATAAATACATTGAGATGAACATTGCACACCCTTTTATGGAAGGTAACGGCAGAAGCACACGAATATGGTTGGGTTTGATGCTAAGAAAACGCCTTTAAAAAATGTGTTGATTGAAGTAAAATAAGTAAACGAGACTATATGAATGCAATGATGCTAAGTCCAAAAAAAAGTAATACTCTAAAAACTCTTTTGAATAATGCGTTCACCAATTTGGCT
>CAZUDW010000132.1:0-5992 GCA_964619305.1 uncultured Flavobacteriales bacterium | reverse complement strand
TCCAGCGGCTTGTGCACACTACAGCCACACTGTTTTAGTTATTTACCTCCAATATTAATTGTTTCTCCTTCTTTACCTCTTACAATTCTCACTTCTCTTTTGTATTCGTATATGATTTCAAATTCTTTTCCTGTACCATGATCTGGGTCTCCTTCTATCTCATTTGTTATGCTAGTATCTAATTTATTTTCAACAATAAAACTATTTAGTTTTTTAGTTATGTCAACTGAGTTCTTTTCTGTGAAATATCGTGCGTATAATATTCTCAGTTTATTCATTCTCAATTCATAATTATTGAATCTATCATTAGCATCTTTAATGTCAGTTTCAATTCTTCTTATTTCTGCTTTTGCCTTGTCTATTTTCGCTTCTGCCTCAACTGTTTTCTTTATTTGGTTCTCATAATCAGTGTACTTAATCCAATCGGCAGGTTTCAGCTCTTGTAGTACTCTAATCGTCCCTTTGTTTATCCAATGAAATGATATTTTACCTAATAGATTTATTTTGTTGTATACAAACATCGCAATCCAACCGCCAATAATTGAATATAGGGTAACGAGAAACAACCCACTAACCCACCAAATTTTATAATAATTAAAATGTTGATTCACCCATTCTACACGCTGTTCTAATGTAAGGGTGCTTTCAAAATTGAACAGACCAAATACAAGTACTCTATTAAGAAATAGCCATGTCGCAATTACAGAAGCTATGTATGGATTTTTTAATCTATCAGCAACGTAGGCTTTTATAGAGTCTAATATTTCTTGCGCCATCCTTCCCTATTCAAAATATTTAAACTCCTCCACCATCACCCCTCAAACTTCACACAATCATCACTTACTAATTTCTCTTTATCCTTCACCCATTCTAGCAACCCCGGTGCCTGCACATCTTCCCCCTTTTCTTCTTTCGCTGCCACTTCAAGGTTCCAGTACTGCCCTCCGGTTGGTGTCTTTATATCTTGGTTTTTTGCCCTTGTGTAGTTAATCGTATTGCCTGTTGCCGAAGCCACTAAGGTGCCGTTGTTCTTGAACAGGTCGCGCGCTATGTTCAGGGTGGCGTTCACATCGTTTACCCAAGTGGAAGCCGCTGAATTACCTTTCAGCTTTTTTTCAATCGTAATAGTCCCTTGGTTGGTTACGGTAAAATGGCCATTAATTTGGAAGTCAGCCTTCATCAGGTTCAGGTCAGTACCCGGCAATATGGTTTGGTTGCCATTGTTGATGTCAATATTCTTCACATCAGTCAGCGTTCCTGTTCCACTAATAGTTGTACCAATCCCATCCATGAAAATATCGCCTTTGTCAAGAATGGTTCCGTCCACATGCAGGTTGCCGGTCATAGTCAGGTCATTGCCCATGTTGTCCAATGTTCCTCCTGTATTAACTGTCAGAGAAGTAATAGACTCATTATTAGTCATAGTGACAGTTGTGCCGCTGGCAATTACAGCATCCTCACCGGCAGCCGGCACACAGCCGCAATCCCATGTAGCATTGTTGTTCCAGTCACCGGAAGCCACCGAAGTGCGCACCTACCCGTAAAGCAAAGTAACGCTGCCAATAAAAAATATAGATAGTACAGTTTTTCTCACCAAATAGTGATTCATTTAACAACCAACTTCCTGCTGTAAAGCACATTCTCGCTCGAAGCCGTAACCAAATAGGTGCCCGGTGCCAACTGCCCTGTAGGGTCAAGTCCCGTTAGCTCATTATTCGTCTCCGTTATCATCACCTTGCTGTAAACCTCTGCACCCCTTATGTCGCGCAACACTACCAATATTTCCTTATTTTTAAGGCCCTCCAATAGCATAAAAACATCTTGTCCTGATGATGCAGGGTTCGGAAAAATCGTCATGCCCGGTTGCCCGTTCGGGCTGTATTCCACAGGCACAAGCCCACTGTAAGTGTACTTCCCGTTAAAATCAGTCTGCTTCAGCCGGTAATAACTCACCCCTTCCCAGGGCTCCCAATCCACTTCAAGGTATTCCAGTATTCCATTGCTGTTGCCTGCGCCCTGTACCACCGCTACTTCCACAAAATCACTCCCGTTCTTTGTTTTTTCTATCGTAAAAAAATCATTGTTTATTTCGGTAGCCGTCACCCATTTTAAATCAACTTTCCCATCATTTGCATGCGCTTCAAAACTTATCAGTTCAATAGGCAGCTCCGGAATTATGGTTGGGTTTAATCCCTGTGCATACAGGTCGGTCTGTCCTGCACCGCTATTGCGGTCATCTTTCCAAAGCACAATCCAATCAGTGCCCGCATTTCTGAAAATGAATGGTTTGGTTTGTTTGTCGTTAGCGGTGCATACGGCAATGCCATTGGCAGTGCCCAGCATTATTCCGTTTGCATCAACAACCTGCACATAAATATCTTCTATCCCAGCGGTTCGGTCATCTTCCCAGGCTATTAATGTGCCGCCAAAATTTCGTTCAGCAATGCTTAGCCGCTTTTGCTTGCCGATGGCGTTGCTCACCACCACACCGTTGGCTGCCCATTGCACAACTCCGGTTGCATTTATGCGTTGAGCGTAAATGTCTTCCACACCTGAGCGGTTATCTTCCCAGGCTATTACCGCTCCACCGGCTTGGTCGCTCACTAACTCAGGGCGTTTTTGCACATCGGCCGATGTGCATATTGCCACACCGTTAGCTGCCCATTGCACAACTCCAGTTGCATTTATGCGTTGGGCATAAATATCTTCAGTGGCTCCCCTCATATCGCTCCAGGTAATAATCCCGCCATTGCTGCCGTCAGTGGTTACTTTGGGGTCTTTCTGATCACCTGTGGCAGCGGATATAACTACCCCATTGGCAGTCCACTGCACCACACCGGCTGAGTTTACTTTTTGAGCATACACATCCACTCCGGTGCGCTCATCCCTCCATGTTATAATGGCCCCTCCTAATCCATCAGCTACCATGTGTATATCTTTCTGTTTACCTGTTGCATTACATATCAGCACTCCATTTACAGTCCACTGAACCATACCTGCTGAATTTACCCGCTGAGCGTAAATATCTTCTGCACCGCTTCGTGCATCTTCCCATGCAATAATAGCCCCTCCGCCCCCATCGCTTACTATCCATACCTTATCTTGAGTTCCGGTGGCATTACATATCAGCACACCATTAATCGCCCACTGAACCACTCCGTTTGAATCAATCTTCTGGGCATAGATATCATCACCTCCACTGCGGCTATCCTGCCAGCACGCTATGGCATTGCTTGAACCGTCATCTGTGCATTTGGGCCGGTCTTGGTCGGCAGTGCATATAGCACCCAACGCCACTCCGTTGGCTACAAACTTCACAATACCGTTCTTATCTATGCGTTGGCAGTAAACACTTTCATTCCCGCCCGGGTCCTGGCGGTCATCACTAAAAACACTGAAACTGCCACCCACACCATCGGTGCATGCCCAATAATCCTTCAAATCACCTCCTGTGCTAACGCTTGATGTTACCTGCACATTTGGTATTGACAAAGCAGGCCATTGGGCTTGTGCAGAAAAGAAGAGCAGCAAAACCCCAGCTCCAACGCTAAGGTTTTTCCAAGTATTTTTTTGATGTTGGAAACAGGTAGAAAGTTGCATTAAAAGTCAGCTTAGCATGATAAAATTTGTTTTACTTACATATAAACATTAAACATACAAATATAGAAGATTGTTCGCTACCCTCCTTTGTTAACCCCAACTTTTCGACTAACAACCATTTTCTCCTTACAAACAAATATGAATTATACTACGAGTAAACACCTGTTTGGTTACGTCTTTTTACCAACACCGGAAAATTATTACTCATGTAAGATTATTTTGAAAAACGCGCTTTTATCAAAACTTCTGATTCACACAGGTTTTGAGAAGAAATTCATTTGGGTCCCTTAAAATGAAACTAATATCATCGCATTCCGTTATTGTCCTATTTTAATCCTTATAAAGTACATAGCCATGAAAAAGAACAAACTCATAACATACTCTATTGCAGCATTGTTTCTGGCAATATCAATTGGCGCTTGCAAGAAATATGACGAAGGCCCTTTCCTCAGCCTTCGAAGCCAAAAAGAAAGAATCTCCAACACTTGGGTATTTCAATCCATAGAACTTAATGGGGTGGATTCCACTATGTACTATGCGGTACAAGGCACTAAACTGGTAATGGACAAGGAAGGAAATGCCTCTGGGACACAAATAAGAACCAACGGAATAGCCAATGACACCACAAACTTCGATGGCCACTGGGAACTGCATGAAAAGAACACCATCTTCGCCCTCATCCTAACCGACCTGGCCACTAATGAAATTGACACCAATTGGTGGGAAATCAAAAAACTCAAAGAAGATGAGTTCTGGCTGTGGGATGAAGATTCATCGGGAGATACAGAATACCTAAAGCTCATTCCTAAATAGGCTGGTCATTAATTATTTTCAGTACACAATAAAAAAAACTCTCAGCGTTCGTTGAGAGGTTCTTCAATATTTATTTAGTAAGGATTAAGCCTCACTCGGCCCCCTTCAGTGCCTTCAGCCGCCTGCTCATTATTTCTGCGTAGCAATGCTTACAACCGGCACTCACCTTGTTACAACCCGTTGTCGGGTTCCAGGTCAGTTCCGTCCATTCTATGCTGCTTTGTGCCATTATACTAATTGCTTTCAATATTGTACAGTTTGATAATCTCGTCATATTCCTGCTGAAAGGTACGTTTGGCGTGGTGTTGCCTCTGGTTTTTAATGTATTGAAAAACCTTGTCCAATTGCGATTCGTTTACGGAATATGCCGCATAGCCTGTTTGCTGCCAGTAGAATTTTTCAACTACCGGTTCTTGTTCATTTACCCAATGCGATGTGGCACCCTTCACCTGTTTTATGGTTTCTGCGATGGCTTTTTTAGGGCTTAAAAGAAACAGGAAATGCACATGGTCTGCAATGCCGTTGATAATGCGCACAGGGCAGCCCTGTTCGATGAGCGATAGCCGCTCTTTGGTGGCCAGGATAGCATGAATCCATATATTATTGAATGCATGGGGCATTGTTTTATAAAACCGTTAAAACGGTTTCGGATATATAGATTATTATAGACCACGATTCATCAATAAACGATTCATCAATAGCCCGCGGTTTAAACCGTGGGCTATGATGCACACATGCTGTTTTTATATGAATGCAACCATTTTAATTATTGTTATCACCCCTCCACAATCTTTACATCACCCCTCAAACCTCACACAATCCTTGCTTACAAATTTCTCCTTATCCTTCACCCATTCCAGACGGTAGGTTTTCTTTTCGTTCTTTTCTTTTGACTGCCAAAAGAAAAGGACATAACATAACAACAAACAATCAACACACCGGCATACCAGTCCCTATGTCCCTTGCCCCTGTCCCGGGTCCCGTAAAATATTTATAGAATCCACAACTTATTGCTTTCACATACAATACCGTTTCATTAATCACGTTATTCATAGAACAAACAAACCATACCCCCCCCTTCGCACGAACATTGTTAGATAAACGATCACATACCATCCTCCTGAATCGCCTGCAATACCTGCAAGGCCATGTAGTTGGCATCATAAAAATGCTCGACCAAAAACGAAGCGCACCCGACATTTTTATCCAGTTTCTTGCAATCGAAGGAAGCATCAACAAAATAATTTATCAGGTCTTCGATGAAGTTCTGCGCAAAGACATAGCCATCCGTCTCAACACCTTGCAGCAAACAGCCACAAATCCCGAAACCCTTGCTATACTTCATAAAATACGAAAGAACTTCCCCGACTACACCCTCCGACAACTCCCCGGAATCCACCATCAATTGCAGCAACTCGCCAGTTAAATAACCCACCGAACGGGCATAAACTTCCTGCCCCGATTTGCCAGACCCCCCCCCTCCTCTACCACCTTTACCGCCCTGTTCTAATATGACAAAATGGCAAAACCCTTATAATCAGTAATATGTTAGCCCTCACTGCTCCGAAACTCGGTCTCA
>CAZUDW010000131.1:0-6301 GCA_964619305.1 uncultured Flavobacteriales bacterium | reverse complement strand
CAGTTAATTATGCCAGGATTTAAGATTATTCCAGTCCTTCTGCTTCTTTTTATCGGTTTCCCCGGTAATGGTAATTCCTCTTTTGCCAACGATAAAACAACAGCAGTACATCAATCATATTCAGAAAACACATCGATAGATAACAATGTGGAGCAACAGACAGAAACCCGGGAAAGTGAAGACGAAGATCATGAATCCGGAATAAATGCTTTGTTTTTTATAATCATGGCATTGATTATTAGCGCTGCCACACGTCATTTTCTAAAGAAGCTGCCTTTCCCCTTTACAGTGTTATTAATGATCTTTGGCCTATTACTTGGGATCTTCGGACGGCTTGGCATGCTGGGTTCCTGGGACATTGGTTCATTTCAGATTGATCTTTCACTTATAGATGAGTCGTTGGAATGGGCAGCACATATCAATCCGCATTTGCTGCTGTTTATCTTCCTGCCAATATTAATTTTCGAGGCTGCTTTTGCAATGGATGTTCACATATTTAAAAAAACCGTTGCCAATGCCACCATACTGGCAGTACCCGGAATAATCGTTTCTCTGGTGATAACAGGGTTGATCGTTTATGCTATTGATTATTACGGAATCGGGTTGAATGGATGGGCTAACTGGAGTATTGCTTTCATGTTTGGGGCAGTGATCAGTGCCACAGACCCTGTAGCTGTTGTTGCCTTATTAAAAGACCTTGGTGCAAGCAAAAAGCTGGGTACTTTGATTGAAGGTGAATCCATGCTGAATGACGGAACTGCCATCGTGTTGTTTATGGTCTTTCTGATGCCGTTGATTGGCGAAGAAAGTGGAACTTCCCCCCTGTTGGATTTCTGCCGGGTGTCGTTTGGTGGTATATTAGTTGGCCTGTTGGTTGGCTGGATATCATTAAAATGGATCAAAGGAGTTGTCAATGATCCTTTGGTGGAAAACAGTATTGTTGTCGCTGCTGCGTATCTCACTTTCTATGTTGCTGAACATTTCCTGCATGTTTCAGGAGTATTAGCACTTGTAACCCTTGGATTAATTGTTGGTGGAATCGGACGGACCAGGATCAGTCCACAGGTTCAACATTTTATGCATGAATTCTGGGAGATGGCAGGATTTCTTGCAAATAGTTTAATCTTCATCATAGTTGGAGTAGTTATCGCCAAACGAAGCACTTTTGAGATGAACGATTTTATCGTTTTAGGATTGGTTTATATTGGAATCCATGTTGCAAGGGGTGTAACTATGTTTGTCCTTTACCCTTTCATGCGCAAAACCGGATATGGTCTTTCAACAAAGTTTGCACTGGTTGCATGGTATGGGGCATTGAGGGGAGCTGTTGGACTTGCATTAGCTCTTATTGTTGCCGGAGTAGATGATAAATTTATACCAGCTGCAATCAAGGAAAAATTCCTTTTTCTTACAGCAGGAATCGTATTGCTGACTTTACTTATTAATGCAACTACCATTAAAGCTTTTCTCAGGGTGTTGGGGATGTCTAAACTTCCACCCGCAAAAGTCAATATGATAGTGAATGCTAATCAGTACCTTATTCAAAGCGCGGAAAATCATCTGCAAAGAATAAAATCTGACAGATATCTCAAATTAGCCAAGTGGGACAAAGTCAAAGAATATATGCCAGGCACATCTGAAGAACGTATTATGGATGAAACAGAATTAGAAGCAATTGCAGAAATACGAAGACGCATTCTTGAATCAGAAAAAAGTAACTACTGGCATCAGTTTAAGGATGGATTGATAGGGCCTAATGCATACCGCCACTTGTCCGAAGGGATAAATGAAGTGATGGATGCAAACGGACTGATACCTCTTTCTGAAAGGAAAGACTTTGATGACCAGTGGGAAACACCGGCACTTCTGGAAAAACTGCAAAAAACACCGCTATTGGGAAATCTGGCAAAAAAATGGTTCCTGGGACGATTGACCGTAAGTTATGATTGTGCAGTTGGCTTTATAGAATCTCAAAAAGAATGTCTCAAACTTGTGGAAAGTATGTATCGGGGAGGAGAACCTGAGGATATCCTGAAAAAAATGGAAGAAGAACTAAATGAAAACATTATTCACGGACAGACTTTTATCAGGAATCTTCGCCATAATTTTCACGATGTTTATACGGCAATATCTACAAGGCAAGCAATCAGAAATTTGTTGCATTATGAATTAAAAACCGTAAATCGTTTGCAGAAAAAAGGCAGAATAGACAGTGAAGAAGCCGGAAAAATGATTGCTGCCATCGAACAAAGAACTAAAAGACTGATAAATAGCCCACCGGAAGTAGAGATGCTATAAAAAGATACGTAATATAGCATTACAGAAGTTGAATTATTATTCCTCAAAATAATTATTCATTAATAACTTGTGACAGAATCTGTCCAAATTAAAACACGTCCATATAAGAAATATAAAGGAGAACCGGGGCTAAGCTGATGATATTGGGTTCCCACCAATCCAGAACCACTCCTCTTCCAACAAGTTCCCCATATAAATATTTCCCCGGCTCATGAGCCACAAAGGATATCCTGGTGTCCATTTGCTTAGGATCGGAAGGAGTGATGATCTCCAGACTTTTATCTGTATCCTGCTGTTCACTTATATCTATGTTTCAGATAATAAATTCAAGGTAACCCGTTAAGATATCTCGTTTCATTGACAGTCTTTCCATGCCTGCATCTTTAAACAGTTCAAAAGCCGTTTTTAAATAAAAGAGTATCCCTTACATTGAAGAAACACAGCATGTTTAACGAAGAAGAATAATTAATTGCACACAATCAATATTGTCTTTGAGGTTTATATGCCCTGACATTATACTTTCATTCCAAAAACACAAACATCATCAACCTGTTCCACATCTCCTTTCCACCGGTTAAATGCATCTTCTAATTTTTGTTTTTGCACTTGCATTGGCATGTCCCGGATTGAAAGCAAAAGATTTTTAAATTGTTCTGCCTTAAACTTACGTTCATCATCCCCTCCAAACTGATCAGCATAACCATCGCTAAAAATATAAATAGCATCTCCTTTATTAAGCTTTAAACTGTGTTTTGTAAATCCTGTTTCCATACCTCTTTGATATCCAACAGGTCGTTTATCAGCCGGCAATTCTTCAAGTTTCCCGGCCCGAATATGATACAAAGGATTGTGTGCCCCGGCATAGTCAAGGATATTTGTTTTCTCTTCAATAGTAAATAAAGCTATGTCCATCCCATCCCTGGCTTCATCAACATCACCTTTTTGCCTTAATGCTTTGATGATACTATCTCTTAAATGATTCAGTATTTTATCCGGCTCCTCAATTCCCATTTCAACTACAATTTCATTTAACAGTGTGTTTCCTATCATACTCATAAAAGCTCCGGGAACACCATGACCCGTACAATCCGCAACCGTAAAAATGAGTTTGCTTTTGCTCTTGTGTAACCAATAAAAATCTCCGGAAACAATCGCTTTTGGCTTGAAAAGAATAAAATAATTTGTCATGCATTCTCCTATTTCTTCCTCAGAAGGTAAAATGGCATCCTGAATCCTTTTGGCATATTCAATACTGTCTGTGATGTTATTACTCTTTTCTTCAATAATCTCTTTTTGTTCCAGGACTTCCTTATTCCTGATCGATAATAAATCATTCGCTTTTTTCTTCATTCGATAGGCTCTGAAAATAAATAACGCCAATAGCAAAACGAGAGATAATCCTCCTGTGAGAAAATATCCAAATGTTTGATTTTTTTTAAGTTTTATGTCTTTCACCTGCTGATCCTTCTTGAGCAACTGTATTTGTTTTTCTTTTTGAGCCTCTTTATATTTCAATTGAAGAGAAGCTATCTTTTCCTCCACTTGCTGTTTGTATATAGAATCATTTAAACCGGCATACAGTTTAAAGTCCTGCAAAGATTCTTTATACATCCCAAGGTGTTCTTTTGCAAGAGAAGAAATCAAGTAAGCCTCCTGAATTATCGGGCTGGAATTCACATCACGTCCAATTAACAGTGCTTTTAAAGCATATTCCAACGCAGACCGTGCTTCATTCTTCTTAATCGCAATTGTTGCTAAATCATTATAAACCTGGGCTTCTTCGGATTTCATATCATATTTCAAAAAAATATCCCTGGCCTTTAAAACATAACTCAAAGCCCTCTCCAGATCTTTTTGCTTTATCAGAAGCTCTCCGATTTCAAGATATGTCTCTCCTATACCCCTGTCGTCCTTTATTTGCTTTTGTATCATCAAAGCAAGATAATCATATTCCAAAGCCCGCTCATACATGCTTTTTTCGCTATATATTTTTCCAATATTAGAGTATGAAGTTGCCATTCCTCTTTTGTTGTTCAGCTCTTTATCAATAGAAAGTGACCTGAACAGGTATTGGAGGCTCTGATCATATTTTTCTTGTCTTAATAATATGTTACCAATATTATTGCAGGCATTAGAAATACCCTGTTTATTATTTAATTTTTCCTGAATCCTTAACGCTTCATATAAATGGTCGAGCGCCAGGGATAGCTTGCCCTGATTCGTCCGTATGGTGGCGATATTATTTAAGGATGTAGCAATCTGAACAGAATCTTTAATTAATTTTCTGAGATTCAGAGATTTTTTCAGATAATACAGCGCCCTGTAATTATCTCCTTTGATTTTATAAATCAATGCAATGTTATTATACGCTTTATGATTTTCAATAGTGTCGCCTGACAAATTCCGAAGCTCAATAGTTTTCTTAAAACACTCCTCTGCCAGAGGCAAATTGCCTAAAAGACCATTACAAATTCCAAGATTATTATAAGCATTGATCAGCCCTTTTTGAAAATTAAGTTTTTCTGCTAATTGAAGCGCCTGATCTGCATAATTCATAGCAAGATCCGGGTCGTTGTTTCGGCTTGCTTCAGATAGTTCACACAACAGGTTCACCTTTGAAGTGTCTTCTTTAGCATTTTTTAATTGACTTTGTAATTCCTCATTTTGCCCCCACAAGGAAAATGACATAGAGAAGCATAATATTATAAAAAGATATGCTGTATATTTCATGTCGGAAATTTATCAAAAAGATATAATATAAGCTAGCGGTGTGTTTATTTAAACAAATCCCACATTACTTTGCCTTGTGATCCCGGGATATCAAATCCCAACAATGCACCAATTGTTACAGGAACATCTAATTGCTCATGACTGTTTTTAACCACCACCCCTTCTTTAAAGTCGGGGCCTGAGGCATACAGCAAAACGTGCCTGCAACCTTCACAACCATCGCCATGAGAAATAAACCCGTTTGAAACACCATCAGAATGCCTTCCGTGATCGTTGGTGATAAAGACTGTTGTAGTACCACTATAAACAGAATCACTCTGTAAAAAATCCCATATTTTTCTGCAAAATCTGTAGGTTGTTTTTGTTTCTTTCACGTAGTTATCCCAGTTACCGGAGTGACCACTTGGATCAGGTTCTTTAAATCCTATAAGCATCAGTTTCGGGTGATCGTTTTTTAATACGTTTAATGCAAGTTCATATGTGAGAGAGTCATCCCTATACCCGGATCCAACGCCTCCACCATTCTGGCCGCAATTGTCTTTCGGATTAAAAGTGCTGCGCCATGATGCATCCAAACAGTCTGAAAGTACCTGCAATTTATCTTTGGATGTGACGATCCACACCAGGCTATCCGGAATTCCGGAAGATTTTCTATAACGCTGAAAAATACCCGGATGATATGGGTGTTCACCCCCTCCATTGTTTATTTCCTGATAATAACCGGTGCAGAATGCAGTGTATCCGGCTGTGGTATAAGTGCCCCCGTTGTTCCAATAATTATCAAGGATAATTCCCTTAGGTGCAAGCTGCTGATCAAGATCAGGGATATAGCGATGTTGCGGTTCTCCCCAGGTTTCGGTGTAGCGGACCCCGTCCACAACCATAACTATGACATGCCTTGTTTTATATGGCGCATTGTGCGTGTGTGTTGCTACAGCAAAATCCGATAAAGAAGGGTCTTTCCCACAAGAAATCAAGGCAATGATGATATAAGCAGTTAAAAACCCCTTGCTTATGTTTTGAACATTCATCTATAACACTTTTTCCTTTAAGCTGATCTAAAACACCATGGCCACTCTGAAATGAATTGGCGCCAACAATCAGCATTTAACGACTCTGCTTACAATGGTCATTTTTTAATACGCAATGATATGTGCTAATGCCCTGTAAACTTTGCCTCTAAAGTGACTTTACAGATTTTGGCAGTAAAGAAACTTCTCAAATCTAAGAAAAAAGTTCTTTCAAAAGCTGTAATGATCTCTGAGTAACCTCA
>CAZUDW010000130.1:0-6305 GCA_964619305.1 uncultured Flavobacteriales bacterium | reverse complement strand
ATGTGAAATTAAGACAAAAACATGTAAAACCGCCTATAAAACATGTAAAAAAAGGGGGAGAAAAGGCGAAATATATGAGTTTAGCTATGTCGGGAGGTGGGTGGCGGATAAACGCACCTTTTGAAGCAGTTGGAAAGCGGATTAGTATTAGGACTTCCAGCTTATTTATGGCTGATGGATGACCCCGCAGCAACTATCTGCTGATGCTCCTGTAACGGATGAAAGACAGTTGATTTCTCCCCTGAGTTTCAGGACTCCTAATAATGCAAAAATCAATGCTTCTTTAAAGTTGACAATAAGTTGATCCGGAACAATAACATCAGATTCTGTGAGTTTCCTGATTCTATTGAGCAGATATGTGTTAAAAGTTCCTCCCCCGGTGATAAACAATGTGGGTTTGTGATTCCCTGTTTGTTTAATCATCACCTTCCCGATCTGGATCGCAATATGTTCAGTGATTGTTGCAAGATTGTCTTTTGCATGCAAATCTGCAGAATGAATTATTGGCAGAAAAAACTTTTCAAGCCATTCTTTTCCAAGTGATTTTGGAGGCGGTTGATTGTAATAAGATAGGCTATTTATAGATATTAAGAGTTGTTCATCAACCTTTCCGGTTTCGGCTATTGCCCCTCCTGTATCATATGCAACTTTAAAATGTTTATAAGAAAGTTCGTTAAGTACTGTGTTCACAGGGCAGATGTCAAAAGCTATTCTTTTATTTGAAGAATCTTTATATGATATATTGGCAAATCCTCCCAGGTTTAAACAGTAGTCATAATTACCGAACAAATACTCATCTCCAATTGGAACCAATGGAGCACCCTGCCCGCCTAATGTAACATCTGCTGTTCTGAAATCTGAGATCACTAGTTTGCCAACAATATTTGCAATTTCCTGACCATCACCTATCTGTATGGTAATTCCTTGTTCCGGCATGTGTGCAACAGTATGGCCGTGAGATGCAATCAAATCAAAATCGGTAATATTATTCTTTTCAATAAATCGTAAGATTTCGCTACCAATATATCTCCCATAATCTTTATCAATGTGGCCCATTTTTTTTATATTTAGTACATTCAGACTTTTTAATGTCTTATACCACATCGATGAATATGGAATTGTAGCAGCGGTTTCAATGTTATAACTCCAACCATTCTCATTATGCTTTAGTATGCAATATGTAATATCAAGCCCATCCAAAGAGGTGCCAGACATAATACCTATCACTTTATATGTGTCCATATATTCTTAACTAATAATTACAAAGTTCTCTTTTAAAAGCAAATCATCTTGTAGAAAATTAATGTTGCTGTTGTTATACCAGATTATGAAATATTTGTACTTTTAACTTTCGAAAACATTGCAATTGTTTTGGCAAAATTAAAAGGGATATTGACTTCAGCTTTTTGGATAGGTTTGATAGCCGGGCTTGTTGTAGGTGCATCAGCAGGAGCTTTTTATCATTTATTTACAGATACTACATCAAAACCCAATGCATTGTCAGAGAAGCATATGATTTCACTAATAAAGAGTGAAAAGACAAACATGGAAAACGCAGAACTAAAACATAAAAGAAAGATAAATAACACAAACGAACAGAAAAAACAAGAAATTAAGCCCCGCATTATGATGAAAGAAGATTCATCTCTTGCAGATTCAAATAATTTAAGCAGTGTGGATAGTATAAAACAGGATGGGTTACCTCCTGTTGATCAAACCGACTCAATGCTTTTGCCTGATAAGGATACATTAAATAATGGTGAGGTAATCATGATTAAACGTGATCACATGCTCGCATCTTATCATGTGGAGTGTATCATTATAAAACAAAAAGATTTACTAAAAGAGGATACACTGAACATTGCTCCTGTTAAAAATGCGAACAGGAAATTATTTACTGTTGAATACTGGCAATCACCTTTAAATTACATTGGTTATAAAATGGCAAATAATAAAATTCTTATTTTTGGATTGCATCCTGATCCTCAAATACAGGTTTATTCTTATAATGAAAAATACTACCTCAGTGTGGGTGGACAGTATTATCAGTTAAACACAACTTTTGAATTTAAACCGTTGAAAATATTGGACAGTGAAACTATAATAAAACAAATTGAGCAATGAAATTGTCCTTTTCAAAATATCAGGGAACAGGCAATGATTTTGTTATCATTGATAACAGAAATTTCAAGATTGAATTTACACAGGAACAAGTTGAAACTATTTGTAACAGAAGATTTGGAATTGGAAGTGATGGTCTTATCCTGATACAGGAGAGAGAAGGTTTTGATTTTGAGATGATTTATTATAATGCAGATGGAATTATTGGATCTATGTGTGGTAATGGGGGGCGTTGTGCTGCCTCTTTCGCATATAATATAAATATAGCCGATGAAAAAATGTGCTTTTATGCCTATGATGGACCTCATGCTGCTGTTATTATTGATGAGGAAACCGTTAGCCTGAAAATGTCGGATGTGGACTCTATAGAAAAGATTAAAGATGCTTATTATCTAAATACAGGATCACCTCATTTTGTAAAAATTGTAGATGATGTAGAAAAGGTTGATGTTTACAGTGCAGGCAGGGAAATACGTTTTAATGAAATGTTTCGCGGTAAAGGAACAAATGTTGATTTTATCGAAATCCAGCCCGGGCTTGTTAAAGTAAGGACATATGAGAGGGGAGTTGAAAATGAAACTTTGTCCTGTGGAACAGGAGTATGTGCTGCTGCTATTGCTGCTGATCAGATTACAAATGGTAATTTCGGAAATGAATGTTTTATTCAAACTAAAGGTGGTAATTTAAAGGTAAGATTTAATAAAAATAAACAAAATAAAGTTACTGATATCTGGCTTGAAGGCCAGACTAAGTGTGTTTTTAAAGGTAATATTAAAATAGACTTATGAGACCATATGATATTATGAAAGGAACAAAGATTCATTTGAGGGCTTTAGAACCTCAGGATGTTGATCTCTTGTATGAATGGGAAAATGATTCAGATGTTTGGGGTTATGGCAATACAACTATTCCATTCTCCCGGCACCAGTTGCAAGAATATATTTTATCAGTGCAGGATATATATGCTGATAAACAAGTCAGGTTCATGATATGTAAGAATAACAATACAAAAACTGAGGTGGGTTGCATAGATATGTTCAATTTTGATCCAAAAAACATGAGGGCTGGCGTGGGAATTTTGATTGGAAACAAAAAAAACAGGAATAAAGGGTATGCCTCTGAAGCACTTAGCTTATTAATAAATTATGCATTCCATACGCTCTGTATCCATCAGATATATTGTACAATTCCCGAGGGAAATGAGATCAGCATCAAATTATTTCTTAAGCAGGGCTTTAAAAAAATTGCTACTCATAAACAATGGATAAGGGATAATGAGGGCTGGAAAGATGAGTTGTTATTTCAACTCATCAACCCCATGGAGTAAATGGCTGCAAGGAAAAAGAGAAGAAGAAAGGGTTATGTTCGCAAGATTATAATCTCCTTTTTAACGATTTCAATAGCCGGCATTTGTTTTATTTCATACCGCTTTTATCTCTATGTCTACCAACCTAATGTTGTGACGGGAAACAGGGAAACAGCATATTTTTATATTCACACGGGCTTTGACGGACACAATGTAGTAAATTCCCTTTATCAACACAACTTTATTCGGAACAGAAACTCATTTGAGTGGATGATGAGAAGAAAAAATTATTTTAATCATGTTCACCCTGGCCGCTATTTGCTAAAAGCCGGTATGAATAACAATGAGTTGATAAATTTATTGAGGTCAGGTAAGCAGCAACCTCTGAGAATAGTCTTACGAAATTTGCTTTATAAGGAGGAACTTGCAGGAAAGATTTCCAGATTATTGGAAGCAGATTCAACTGAGCTAATCAATTTACTAAACGATAAAGATTATGTGGCTAAATACGGGTTTAATACAGAAAATATTATGACTATGTTTATTCCTGATTCCTACGAATTTATGTGGAATACCTCATCGACTGAATTCTTTAGACGCATTTTAAAAGAATATAAGCGATTTTGGAATAAGAAAAGAAAGCAAAAAGCGATTAGACTGAATTACTCACAACAGGAAATATCCATTCTTGCAGGCATCGTTCAGAAAGAGACAAATGTTGACGAAGAAATGCCGGTCGTTGCAGGAGTTTATCTGAATCGTTTAAGAAAGGGCATGTTACTACAAGCAGATCCCACTGTTGTTTTTGCTGTGGGTGATTTCAATATCAGACGGGTGCTGAACTTTCATAAGGAAATTGATTCTCCTTACAACACTTATAAATACAAAGGATTACCTCCGGGTCCCATTTGTATGGCTTCAAAGAAAGCGATAGATGCAGTATTGAACCCTCAGGAACATCAATACCTGTATTTTTGTGCAAAAGAAGATTTTTCCGGTCATCACAACTTTGCAAAGACTTATGCGCAGCATCTGATCAATGCTCATAAATATCAGGCTGCATTAAACAGGAAAAGGATTTTTAAATAGTAGGGATAAATAAAATAATATCCATGCGGGTAATTAAAAATGGTATAAACGCTGGCATAGTAGTCGGCATACTCCTTACAACTTCCTTTAATAGGTTCGTTTTTGCTCAAAACGATTCCTCCTCCTTTTTTACCAATTCTCAGTATCTTAATTCTCATCGTCTGTTTTCGGTCGCCACTACTGAAGCGGTTACCTTCACGGGAATAATGACAGGGCTTAATCAATTGTGGTATAAAAGTTATCCTAAATCTTCTTTTCATTTTTTTAATGATAATAAGGAATGGTTACAAATGGACAAGTTTGGGCATGCCACAACAGCGTTTCATATGGGATATATTGGATTGAATTTAATGAAATGGTCCGGAGTGCCTGATAAAAAATCATGGTGGTATGGAGGAACTCTCGGCTTTTTATTTCTCACTTCTGTTGAGGCGTTTGATGGATTTTCCAGTGAATGGGGCGCTTCTCCGGGGGATTTAATTGCCAATGCATCAGGCACTACATTTCTTCTAATGCAATATTATCTGTGGGATGAACTGAGGCTTTCTCTTAAATTTTCTGCCCATCCAAGCAATTATGCTCAGTACAGACCCGAAATCCTTGGATCAACATTCAGCGAAAGGATGTTAAAAGACTATAACGGTCAGACCTATTGGATATCGGCAAACATTCGCTCTTTTTTGCATGCCGGTTCAAAATTCCCTTCATGGCTAAACCTTGCAATTGGATATAGTGGTGAAGAAATGTTAAAAGGGAATACTACACATTATGTTATCATTGGCCCAGATAATACCAGTACATATTTCAATAGTTACAGACAGTATTTTATCTCATTTGACATAGATCTTCATCACATCATCAGGAAACCGGGCATTATGAAAAGCTTACTGGGCACGTTTGCGGTTATTAAAATACCGGCCCCTGCCATAGAATTCAATAAAAGAGATGGAATAAGATTAAGAGCAATCTATTTTTAGTTTCAAAAAGTAACTCCAGTCGTTTTTCTTTTAACATATCTACTTTTGCACACCAATTATAATGTAAGAAGAAATTGATTTATGAAATAATGACAGGATGTATTTATAAATGGATGAAGTTGCAGGGGAAAACAGGTGGTCAACATAAATTTCCGAGAGTGTTCAGAGAAGAACAGAGACAGCAGTGGGAGCAATTCATCGAATATGAAAAAAGTAAGATATGTTAGAAGCAGCCCTGGAAGGACTGATGATGGGGCTGCTCCTGAGTCTGTTGCTCGGTCCGGCTTTTTTTCTATTGATAGAAACCAGCATTAACAAGGGAATCAGGGCTGCACTGGAAGTTGATGCAGGGATAGTCCTTAGCGATATTTTCTGGATAACAGCATTATATTTAGGCGCTGCCGGTTTTATAAAAGGATTTCTTGATTCAGTATATACATATATCATTGGATCTATTGTTTTTATCGTGTTCGGCTTATTTTTTCTTTTCAGTTCCAAAGACATGCCCGAGATATATCCGAAAAGAAGCAGTGGCAGGAATTTTTTCAAGGGGTTTTTGCTTAATTCCCTCAATCCGTCTGTACCATTATTCTGGTTGGGTGTGGTTTCAGTTGCAGCATTAGAGCATAGTGACAACTTTGTTCACGGGATGGTGTTTTTCAGTTCAGCAATTATAACAGTACTGATAACTGATGTATTAAAAATAGTGGGTGCGAGTAAAATCAGGCACATCTTGAACCACAACATCCGGAAAAGGATAAAAGCCATCACGGGCATTCTGCTGATCTCTCTCGGTATTTATTTTATATATA
>CAZUDW010000129.1:0-6382 GCA_964619305.1 uncultured Flavobacteriales bacterium | reverse complement strand
TAATCTATTGAGAAAATTAAGTGCGAAACATCAGTTATTAATTTTCTTAGAATACTGTCTGTATTCATAAATGTCCTAATTTTACATATTAATTTGGTATAATGAACTGGCAGAATATTATAGTTTTTATTGTTGTTGCTGCAGCTTTTGCCTGGCTGGTAAATTATATAGTTAATCTCTTCAAGAAACGTAATTGTGACAAGTGTTCAGAACAATGCGGTACTATTGATATTGACCATATCGAAAAGCAGGTGAAGAGATCAGCTGAATACAATAAAAAAGGGCTGTAAAAACAGCCCTTTTTCTCAATGTGCAGAACTTCAATTATTTGCCACCGCTCATTTTCATTTTCTTCTTATCTGTGGAATTGGTTTCTGCTTTATTACCACCGCTCATTTTATCGGATTTGTTTTCGGTACTTGTTTCATTTGAAGAGTTGTTCCCCGACATTTTATCGGATTTCTGATCGCCACTTGTTTTATTATCCGAGGCATCATCATTATCCGAAGTATCTTCATTTTGTGCTGCTGCGGCTGCTGCGGCTGCTGCGGCTGCCGCTGCTTCTGCCTTTTGAAGAGAATCCTGATATAAAGAATCCTTGACAAAGATATTTCTTAAAGAATCAGCTACACGGGTAGAATCGGCAATGCGTTTTGCTTCGAGTTCCTCAGCACTTGGGCCACATGATGTAAAGGAAGCTGCAATAAATATTGCAAAAACTCCTGTTGGTATTAGATTTTTCATTGTTAGTTGTTTTGGTTGAACATTGATTTAGACAGCAAAAATAATTAAATTTACTATTTGCTGTGGTATTTAATTTTTTTTTTCATGTATCTTAGTATATTTGCAAATCATTGAAACGATATATTTGTCTTATTTTAACCTAAAATCAGAATCATGAAAAAAACAACATTGAGAATTGTCACCGGTTGTATGATATTTACCGGAGTATTATTTTTTACAAATTCCTGTAAAAACCTTTGTAAAGACGTAGAATGCCAGAATGGTGGGATTTGTGTTGAAGATGACGGGTCTTGTGACTGCTCAGGCACAGGTTATGAAGGAACTAATTGTGAAACTGAAGAAAGAGCCAAATTCTTAGGTACATGGGCAGTAACTGATGCTTGTACATTATCAAATACTTCAACTTATACCTGCACGATTGATAAATCTTCTTCAGCTATTAACAAAGTGCTTATAGATAATATGTGGGGTTTATTTTCAAATCCGGTTGAAGCTACTGTGGATGGCAGCAGTGTTGATGTTGCTTTGCAGGAACCTGACGGTGACGGTTACACTATCAGTGGCAGTGGAACCATCAGCGGTACAGAAATCTCCTGGAGTTATTCAATCACTGATCCAACATCACAGGTAGACGATTGCACTTCAACCTGGACTGCACAATAATATTTAACATTATTTATAAAAAAAAGGCCGGACATCCGGTCTTTTTTTTTATCCAATAACTATTAATCTTCTCAGGATATTTCTATAATATACATTTGCATATGCGCTTTGTCCATCTCAATGCACTTATGAAAAAGCTATGCCTTGCAATGCTTGTCTTTTCGCTTTGCAGGTTGTTATTTTACTTATTAAACCTCAGCTATTTTCCGAACATTTCTTCATCTCTCTTCTTCTATGGGCTTCGTTTCGATCTTTCAGCAACAGCTATCCTCTATTCACCGGTAATTTTGCTTCATATTTTACCGTTAACGGTTCGTTCAGCAAGGTGGTATCAGGCAATTATCAGATGGATGTATCTAATCATCAGTTCTTTTTGTGTTTTGCTTAATTGCATTGATTTTGAATACTTTAAATTCACACTGAAACGGGCTACATCAGACCTTTTTACCATGATAAGTCTTGGCGATGATTTTTTCCAGCTCATACCTGCTTTTGTTTCAGACTTTTGGTATGTGATTCTGCTGTTTATCTTGCTCATCATTCTTATTATTTATCTGTATAAATTTACTTTCCCTCCAAAAGTGATTCAAAAAAAAACCGGTTTTAAATACTATTTGCTCAACTCAATTATCATGATTGTTGTTGCATTTGCAACAGTGTATGCTTTTCGTGGCGGATTTCAACTCAGACCTATTAACATTATCAGTGCTTCACAATACAGCGATGCGCGCTTTATCCCGGTAACGCTCAATACTCCTTTTACTGTTATAAAAACCATTAACAGGAGTATAACTGAAGTGAACTATATGCCTGATGAGGAAATTGCATCATTATTTGATCCTGTTATCCGTTTACAGCCAAATCAACCTCAGAAGCAACTGAATGTTGTAGTTATTATAATGGAGAGTTTATCTAAAGAATATATTGGCGCTCTGAGCAATAAAGAAAGTTTCACCCCTTTTCTCGATTCCCTTATTAAAGAGAGTTATGTATTTGATCGCTGTTTTGCAAACGGCAAAGAATCTATGAAGGGAATTCCATCGGTGCTGGCAAGCCTGCCATCTTTCATGAACACCCCATTCATAACCAGCGCATATTCAGCAGACAGGATCAACAGCATAGCCTCTCTGCTGAAAGAAAAAAATTACAGCACCCATTTCTTTCATGGAGGCACAAACGGTACACTTGCTTTTGATGGCTTTACGAGAAGTGCCGGTTTCGATCATTATTACGGGAGAGATGAATACAATAATGATGAAGATTATGACGGGCACTGGGGAATTTATGATGAACCATTTTTTCAGTTTTTCGCGCAAAAACTCGCAACAGTTGAGCGTCCTTTTGTGGCAAGTATCTTTTCTCTCTCCTCCCACCATCCATTTGAGTTGCCTGAAAAATACAAAGATAAATTCACACAAGGAAGTTCTCCATACCAAGCGGTTATTCAATATGCTGATCTTGCATTAAAAAACTTCTTTAAAACTGCTTCCGGCATGTCCTGGTTTAATAATACCTTATTCGTGATAACTGCCGATCACACAGGTGGTGCAATCAGTTCTGAATATCAGAGTAGTGTCGGGAATTTTGCTATCCCGGCTATCTATTATCTTCCCGGAAGCGATTTACAAGGAGTGGATCACAGAATTACTCAGCAATGTGATATTTTACCCGGTATTTTACAACTCATCCGCTTCAAAGGCTCCTTTATTGCATTTGGGACAAAACCCTTTAGTGATGAGAAGGAAGGATTCTCTGTTAGTTATACAAACAATGTGTACCAGATTATCTATCAAAATTACATATTACAATTTAACGGAAAAGAAGAAATTGCTTTTTATAATTATATCAGCGATCCTCTTTTACATAAAAATATGGTTGGAAAATTTCCATATATAGAAGAGGATATTCTTAAATTGTTAAAAGCTTACATACAATCCTACAACCATCGCCTGATCCACAATCAAATGACAGTGCAGTGAAAATGATACGATTTATACTCAATCCTATATCCGGAGCAGGTAAAAAAGGCCATGTAATAAAAGCTGTGAAAGCATTCATGGACAATTCTGATATAGATTATGAGATTACATATACAAAAGAACCGGGGCATGCCACTGAACTTGCAGCAGAAGCAGCTAATAAGGAATATACTGCTGTTGTGGCTATTGGTGGTGACGGATCTGTCAATGAAACATCCAGGGGTCTGGTAAAGACAAGCACTGCACTGGGTATCATTCCAACAGGTTCAGGAAACGGTTTTGCCCGTCACGTTGGCATCCCGCTGAAAACAACAAAAGCCCTTAAAGTGATCTGTGATTCACACACAGTAAAAGCCGACACAGCCAGACTTAACGGCAATCTTTTTATCAGTACAGCTGGTGTTGGATTTGATGCACATATCAGCAAGGCTTTCGCAAAATTCAGAAAACGTGGATTCCTGAGTTATATCAGACTTGTCGCCAGAGAATACCGACATTTTCCACCCAAATCTTTTTCGCTTAAAGTAGATGATAATAACATGCATTGTAAAGCTATGATAGTTGCTATTGCAAATGTAGCTCAATATGGCAACGGGGCGCAAATTGCCCCCGGAGCTAATTGTTATGACGGATTACTGGATGTAGTCATCTTGAAAAAAGTCCCCTCCCATTCGCTTCCTTTGATGTTGTACCGATTGTTTAATGCCCGTCTTAACGCATCTTCTGATTATTTCAGCACCATACAGGGAAAACATATACAAATAATACAGGATGATGAGATTGCGCAAATTGATGGAGAAGTAATCATATCCGGAAAAAAAATTGAGATTGAGATTGATCCTTTATCTTTGAATATTGTCGTACCAAATCCAGACAAATGAATAATAAATGGAAAAAAAGGGAAGGGATAGTGTATTCTACCAGTCCTGATTACAAATACCAGCAAAATACTGATGACTCAAATGCTGACATCAAACCATCTGAACAAAAACTCATCATTCAGCTTGAAAGAAAAGGGCGTGCCGGAAAAACTGTTACTTTAATTACCGGGTTTACCACCGTTTCCGAACAACAGCTTGAAGATTTAGGAAAGATGTTAAAATCATGTTGCGGAACAGGCGGATCTGTGAAAAACGGAACAATACTGCTCCAGGGAGACAAACGCAACCAGGTATTTGACATCCTTACAAAGCAAGGTTACCGGGCGGTGAAGTCTGGTTGTTAGATTACTTTTCTACACAAGTTGCTCCTGCATCTTCCTTTGCCTGTACTTCTTTTGTGTCTGAAGTGCAAAAATCATCTACAGTTGTTGTTGTGTCTATTATATTCCCCTGGGTATCTTCAATATACACCTCGGTTGTGCAATCATAGCACTTTGAACAGGAAATAATACTGCCGGCAAACATCAGGACAGCTACTATAATAAAAGATCTGAAATTCATGATTTTTAATTTTTTTATTGTGCTAATTTACAAACTTTATACCACAATGTATGAATACGACTGAGCATTTACTCTCCCAGCAGAGACTGATAAAGATCGAGATATTTTGGCAATACTCGTTTTATGTCAAATTGCCCTGCCTGTTTCAATGCATTGTTTCTGAACTTTTGCAATAAAGCATCATCGGAAAGAATCTTTATTGCGCTTTTGGCCATTGCATCTGTATCGCCAACTTCATGTAAATATCCGGAAAATCCATGTTTGTTTACTTCCGGGAGACCACCTTTGTTGGTTGAGATGACCGGAACTGCTGACGCCATTGCTTCTAGTACAGAAAGTCCGAAACTCTCTGTTTCCGAAGTAACCAGGTATAAATCAGCAGCAGCAAGAACATATTCAGGTGCTTTTATCTTGCCCATAAAAAGAATGTCTTTGCAAACGCCCAGATCCCTACATAATACTTCTATATTGTGCCGCTCCGGTCCATCACCCACAAGTATAAGTTTGGCAGGAATTTTTGCCCTTACTTTACTGAATGTATAAACAACATCTTCCACCCGTTTTACCTTCCTGAAATTTGAAATGTGTACCAACACTTTTTCATCGGCCGAAGCAACACTATCCCTGATCCCATCGCCATTTTTATTGCCGTATTTTTCAATACAAATAAAATTCGGGATCACGTCAATCTCTTTTTTAATGTCGAAATATGAAAGCGTATCGCGTTTTAAACTTTCTGAAACAGTGGTAACTTTATCCGAGGAGTTGATGGAAAATTCCGTAACAGGCTTGAAAGAAATATCCTTGCCAACAAGTGTAATATCCGTTCCGTGCAGGGTAGTGATAAAAGGCAGACAAATACCTATTGACTCCAGGATTCTTTGAGCATGAAATGCTGCAGATGCATGTGGTATGGCATAATGAACGTGAAGGAGGTCAAGCCCCTCAAAACGCGCTACATCTACCAGTTTGCTTGTGAGCAATAATTCGTATGGAGGATAATCGAAAAGCGGATAATCCCTGACAGCTACTTCATGATAAGAAATATTTGCAGCCATAAGGTTCAGTCTGAATGGTAAGTTATACGTGATAAAATGTACTTTATGCCCCATACCTGCCAAAGCCATTCCTAACTCTGTAGCTACAACACCGCTTCCTCCATAAGTCGGGTAACAAACAATACCGATTTTCATATGTTTCAACAATATTAGCTCTTCTTTCTTGCAGGCAAAAATAGGATAATTGCACCAGGCAGCATTACTTACATTGACTGATCAGCCATTTATCCTATCTTCAACATTTCACACCATATAGCTTTTCCGTTGTTTTAGCTTATTAGCTGTCAGTCACATCCCGATAATTCGGGACTGGCATTGCACTCATTCCTGACAAAATTTCAGATTTTAGTTCATACAATTGCTCCAATGTTATATTGCACCAGGGTTGACACAGTTAACTGAACAGAACCATAGTTACTGAACAGACCCCATTTTGCTCCGTTATGATATCATTTTGCCCCATTATGATATCATTTTGCTCCAGTATGATATCATT
>CAZUDW010000128.1:0-6460 GCA_964619305.1 uncultured Flavobacteriales bacterium | reverse complement strand
AGCGAACAGAGCCGCTTCTCATTCGTAGCAAAGCCATTAACAAGAGAAAGTGTCCGTTCCCTGAGAAAAAGTAAGTAAGGGAGATGCAGGCGAAACGAAACCGATTTGCGTAACATCAAAGATAGTGATTCGTTAAGCCGGGCACAAGAAAAACAGATAATATAAGCAGGCTGGCAGCTTCCGGGAAACCATGCATATAAACAAATAAAGAGAACTACACTGCGTTAAGTTGCAATTTGTATTTTTGAAAAGAATTATAATTCAACCTGTAAAAGGATTAGAAAAGTGTATGGTAAAAATAAATGATCTGAAGATTTTTATTGCAGCAGGTATGTTGCAACTGTTCTGCATCACAGCACAGGGACAACCGGTGCAGCATTTTGTGGATTATTACGGCAAGGACTCAACCTTGAAAAGAAGCGAAGGCTCTTATGTGGATGGACTGGAGCACGGTGAATGGAAATATTGGTATAAAAACGGCAGTCAGAAGGAGATATCCAACTACTGGAGGGGACGGATGGATGGCAAGGTCACCATATGGTATGAAAGCGGTCAAAAACAGAATGAAGGATTTTTTAAATTCAATAAACCGGTAGGTCATTATAAGAGCTGGTATCCTTCGGGTCAGCTTGAATCGGAAGGATATTTTAAAGATGGTGTGAAAGACAGTCTTTGGGTGAAGTATTTTAACGATGGGAGGAAAGAAAGTGAAGAATGGTATGAAAACGGGATGAAAAAGATAAGGAATTACTGGAATAAAGAAGGGGAGCAGACCGTAAAAGATGGGACAGGCCAGATAAATGAACTCTTCCCTGACGGGAAGGTGAAGAAGCGTATCCCATATAAAAACGGATTGAAGAATGGCCGAGCAGTGGCGTTTTATAAAAGCAACATTAAAAAAGAAGAAGGAAGCTACAAGGATGATATGAAAGAGGGGAAGTGGGAGGAATGGTACAGCAACGGCAGGATATTTAAAAGATCAGTATATAAGGATGGCAGCATGCAGGGAGCTTACCAAAGGTATTATGACAACGGACAAATCAATGTTGAGGGTTTTTATAGCAACGATCAAAAAGACAGCATCTGGACATGGTATGGCCGTGACGGCAGTCTGGATATGAATGGAAGTTTTAAATCAGGCAAGCAGCATGGGTTGTGGAAGTATTATTTTGTTGGTGGCAAACAGCTTGAATATACCGGGCATTTCGTGATGGATAATGAAGAAGGCGAATGGATTTTCTACTATCAGACAGGAGAAGTCTGGCGGAAGGGTAATTATTTGCATGGTCAAAAGGAAGGGCGCTGGACAACATGGTTTGAAAACGGGAAAAAACTGCAGGAAGGAAGTTATAAAAACGGTTATGAAGATGGATTGTGGGTAGCCTGGTTTGAAAACGGGCAGATGAAGGACAAGGGGAATTACCTGGAAGGGGTTATGGATGGTGTTTGGAGAGGCTGGTTCCCCAATGGCAACAAACGATATGAAGGAGAGTGGAAGGGGGGGAAAAAAACCGGGAGTTGGATAACATGGTATGAGAACGGTAAATGCAGGGATACCGGATATTTTCAGGACGGGAAGAAAGAAGATGCCTGGATTTATTACAGGGAAACGGGCATAAAAGAGAGTGAAGAAAATTATAAGAACGGGCTAAAAAACGGAGACTGTATATATTATTTTAAGACCGGATTGCATCAAAGGAAAGAAAAATACAAAGACGACAAGTTGAATGGATTAAGCAGGTCGTGGGATTCTCATGGTGTGCTGATAAGTGAGATAAACTACAAAGATGGACGTCCGGATGGCAAAAGTGTGATTTACGATGAGAATGGAAATATCTTAAAAACCGTGATCTTCAAAGAAGGGATCAAGGTAAAGTAGGCAGCGGTTGTTTTCGGCAGAACCTCATATATTTTATTAGGATTTTGTACAGTATAAAATTAATTATTAATTTTGCATGGAAATTGAACGATGATGGATGAAGAGGGGCAAGCCCCTCTTTTTTATTATTTAATAGAATGATTATTCAGACACAATTGCTTGATCTTCTTGAAGAGTTGATTCAGGAAACTGACATCTTTGTTGTTGATGTGCATTGCTCCAACAATACAATTACTGTGGAACTAGACACAGATAAAGGGATTACTATTTGTGAATGTGCATTGATTAATAAGAAATTAATTTCAGCGTTGAAGGAAGAAGCAGGAGATTATAACATTAAAGTATCTTCTCCCGGACTCGACAAACCGTTCAAAGTCTATCGTCAGTATCTGAAAAACATCGGTCATCAGCTTAAAGTGATAACAACCGGATCAGAAACGATGGAGGGCAAACTGCTCAAAGTTGAGAAAGAAGGTGTTTTTATGGAAATACAAAAAGAAAAGAGCTCAAAACTGTCATCGCAGATGCTTGCGTTTGAGCAAATAAAAAAAACGAAAATATTATTAAAAAAATCGTAGGAAATGGATACAGATGTATTACTTGAGTCTTTAGCGGAATTCAGAGAAATTAAAAATATAGATCGTCCGATGATGATGTGCATCCTGGAGGATGTGTTCCGCTCAATGTTGCGAAGAAAATTTGAGACTGATGAAAATTTTGATGTCATCATCAATCCCGAAAAAGGGGACCTTGAAATTTGGTGGAACAGGGAAATTGTACCCGATGGAAAAGTGGAGGATGAGGTCAGCCAGATCAGCCTTTCTGATGCAAGAAAAATTGAACAGGATTTTGAAATAGGTGAAGAAGTTTCAGAAGAGATCAAGTTGGAGGATTTTGGCAGAAGGGCTGTGTTTTCAATGCGACACAATCTTGCTGCCCGAATCAACGACCTGGAAAAAGATAGTGTATATAAAAAGTATATGAACCGGGTGGGGGAGATCATCACAGGAGATGTTTACCAGATATGGAAAAAAGAAACCCTTGTACTCGATGATGATGGCAATGAACTTATACTGCCTAAATCGGAACAGATACCAACAGATTATTTCAAAAAAGGTGATACGATTCGTGCTGTTGTCATCAAAGTAGATATGAGAAACAGTTCTCCGGTTATTATCCTCTCAAGGACTTCACCTGTTTTCCTCGAACGTTTGTTTGAACTGGAAGTGCCTGAAGTGTTTGACGGACTTATCATCATTAAAAAGATCGTAAGGGAACCGGGCGAAAGAGCAAAAGTTGCCGTTGAATCTTATGATGACCGTATTGACCCGGTAGGTGCATGTGTTGGGATGAAAGGATCTAGAATTCATGGTATTGTGAGGGAATTGCGCAATGAAAATATAGACGTAATCAACTATACTGAGAACATACAGCTCATGATCTCAAGAGCTCTGAGCCCGGCAAAAACGACATCAATCACTATTGATGAGACTGAGAAAAAAGCAAGAGTGAATCTTAAATCAGACCAGGTTTCTCTGGCAATAGGTAAGGGAGGCTTTAACATCAAACTTGCTGGAAAGCTCACAGGTTATGAGATAGATGTTTACAGAGATTCCGATTCGGAAGTTGAGGATGTTGATATAGAAGAATTTGCAGATGAGATTGAACACTGGATTTTGGACGAATTAAAAGCTATAGGTTGTGATACAGCCAGAAGTGTTTTAGAAATAAGTAAAGAAGATTTGCTGAAAAGAACAGATCTGGAGGAAGAAACAATAGAAGAGGTTCTTAAAATATTAAAAGCAGAATTTGAATAAATAAATTAAGAAAACCCAGTTAACATTATGTCTGAAGGATATAAACCGATGAGGTTAAGTAAGGTAGCAAATGAATTTGGTGTTGGAGTTTCGACTATCATTGAGTTTCTCAATAAACAGGGTATTGAAGTTGAGTCAAAACCGACAACCAAAATAGATGAAGAAGTTTTCAAAGTGCTTGCAAGAGAATTTCAATCGGAAAAAACGGCTTTAGAAGAATCAAAACATCTTGAATTAAAGTCGCTGAAAAAAGAAACGATTTCTATAGACACAAAGAATGTTAAAACAAGCAGAAGAAGTGACGAGCAGAAAGAAGTTCTGATTAAAAATGTTGAGAATGTCAGTACCGGCATAGAAGATATAGTAAATAAGGAGAAAAAAAAGATAGCGGTCAAGGTTGTTGGAAAAGTTGAGCTTGAAGAGAAAAAGAAAGAAGAGAAAACTAAGCCAAAAGAAGATAAGAAGGTAGAAGTTAAAACGAAGGAAAAAGAAACAAAACCGAAAGAACAGGCTCAGTCTGAATTTATCAAGATAGAAACTGAAAAATTACAAGGACCGAAAGTTGTCGATAAAATAGATTTGCCTGTTGAGAAGAAGAAACCCGTAGCTTCATCTTCTGAGGATGCCGATATTGTAAGGCAAAAAAAGAAACGTAAAAGAATCAGGCAGGGACAAGTTGAAAAGACAGCATTTAGTCCCAAATCAACGAGAAAAAAAGGGCATAAACATAAAGAAGTTAAACCCGATGTATCAGAAGAGGAAATTCAGGCTCAAATAAGAGATACGCTTGCGAGGCTGAGTGGTACAGGAAAGTCGAAAGCATCAAAATATCGCAGAGCCAAGAGACAAAACGTGAGCGAAACACAACAGGAAGAACTCGAACAGCTTGAAAAAGAAAAGAATATCATCAAGGTAACAGAATTTGTTACTGCAAACGAATTGGCCACTATGATGGATGTTGATGTCAATGAGGTGATTACTGCCTGTATGACATTGGGATTGTTTGTCTCGATCAACCAGAGACTTGATGCAGAGACATTGGTTATTGTTGCAGAGGAATTCGGGTTTAAAATTGATTTTGTAAGCGCAGATCTGCACAAGGAAGACGAAGAA
Source organism: uncultured Flavobacteriales bacterium (assembly GCA_964619305.1). GTDB lineage: Bacteria > Bacteroidota > Bacteroidia > Flavobacteriales_H > CAZUDW01 > CAZUDW01. The sequence goes on along the minus strand of CAZUDW010000128.1, from coordinate 1,651 downwards.
GAAGCTCCGATCGACTTAGAAAAGTTGGTCGAAAGACCACCCATCATCACCGTGATGGGTCATGTAGATCATGGTAAGACATCGTTGCTGGACTATATAAGGAAAACCAATGTCATTGCCGGAGAATCAGGTGGGATTACTCAACATATCGGGGCATATAGTATGGTATTAGAAAATGAAAAAAGGATCACGTTTCTGGATACGCCCGGGCACGAAGCATTTACAGCTATGCGTGCCAGAGGTGCACAGATAACAGATTTGGTGATCATTGTAATAGCAGCAGATGATAAAGTAATGCCGCAAACGAAAGAAGCCATTAACCATGCACAGGCAGCAGGTGTACCAATGATATTTGCTATAAATAAAATTGATAAAGAAGGAGCTGATCCGGAACGGATAAAAGAAGAACTATCACAAATGAATATCATGGTAGAAGATTGGGGGGGTAAATACCAGAGCCAGGAGATTTCTGCAAAAAAAGGATTGAATATTGACGATCTTTTAGACAAAGTATTATTGGAGGCAGAAATGTTGGAACTCAAAGCTGATCCTACCGGGAAAGCAGAAGGTACAGTAATAGAGTCTGAACTTGATAAAGGCAGAGGATATGTAAACACTATCCTTGTACAAAAAGGTTCATTGCATATAGGAGATATCATACTATCCGGAAGTTATTCAGGCAGAGTAAAAGCTATGTATAATGAGCGTGGTCAGACAGTTGATGTTGCAGGACCTTCAACCCCCGTTTCCGTTTTAGGTTTTGATGGAGCATCTACAGCCGGAGATAAATTCAAGGCGATGGATGATGAAAAAGAAGCACGTTCAATAGCTTCGAGGAGAATGCAGCTAACCAGGGAACAAGGTGTAAGGACACAAAAACACATCATGTTAGGAGACCTTGGAAGACGGATGGCACTTGGGAAACTACAGGAGTTAAAAACGATTATCAAAGCAGATGTTGATGGTTCAGCCGAAGCTCTTTCAGATTCATTACAAAAACTTTCAACCGATAAAATAAAAGTCGATGTTATTCACAAATCGGTAGGTCAGATTTCAGAATCAGATGTTTTGTTGGCGAGTGCATCTGATGCCATCATCATAGGATTTCAGGTAAGACCTTCAGCCAGTGCCAGGAAAATTGCAGAAAAGGAAGGAATTGATATTCGTCTCCATTCGGTTATTTACGATGCAATTGAAGAAATAAAGGCCGCTATGGAAGGCATGCTTTCTCCGTTAATCGAAGAGAAAATAGTGTGTAATCTCGAAGTAAGAGATGTTTTTAAAATAACAAAAGTGGGAACGATTGCAGGTTGTTATGTCACAGATGGTAAAATACATCGCAATACTAAAGTGAGGTTGATCAGGGATGGTATCGTTATTTATACTGGAAAACTAGGATCATTGAAACGATTTAAAGATGATGTAAAAGAAGTTGGTGTAGGATATGAGTGTGGTTTGAATATTGAGAACTTTAATGATGTGAAAACAGGGGACATGATTGAAGGTTATGATGAAGTAGAAGTAAAACAGACCCTGTAACAATCCCGACCTAAACGTTTTTAAGTCCAAAATTCCTTCTAAAGATGAATTCATTCCTCATATATGCCAAAGAAACAAAATTTTTTTACTTCTACCTCCTTATGTCACCGGC
>CAZUDW010000127.1:0-6540 GCA_964619305.1 uncultured Flavobacteriales bacterium | reverse complement strand
TTGAGTTGATTGAACTCGTGGTCAGAACCAGGGCAGGAGGCTCTGTGATCGTTACTGAAACGGTATCTGAACAACCGCTTGAATCAGTTACTGTAACTACATAGGTTCCAGCGCATAAGCCTGTAGCAATTTGAGTTGTTTGATTACCTGTGTTTGCATCCCATTGATAAGAATATGGAGAATTACCTCCCGTTGCATTTGCCGTAGCATCACCTGTGCAATCTCCGTTACACAGCACATTTGTTGAATCGGAAATAAATGGAGTAGGAGGAGTACAACCGGAATAAACAACCGTTACCAGCCATTGATGGTTGTCATGATTACCTCCATTGTGAACAAAATCAATTTGAAAGGAGGTCATATTGTTTGTAAGTATGCCGTTGGAATTACTTAATGCCTCTGAAACATTTATTGCCTGATTAGGTTGATCATCTCCCAAACCATTCAATGTGCCATTATAATAATAGAAATTACCAAGTGTTACACCACAATTACCAGAATTATAATCCTGTGTTCCAAGCAAACCAATATAGGTTGAATTTACAGTTTCATTTTCAGCATCTGAACTTGTATTACATTGATAAGAATTACAAAAAGATATTCCAACATCATTAATCGTCTGAATTGGATTTGTAAAATTCAGAGTCCATGTATTGCTTGGTTGATCCAGATCAAAAGTGTTGAGGAAAAGTGCTACGTTTACCTGATTCAGACCGAGGTTATCATATGCAATAAACAAATAGAAATCCTGATATCGGTTGCTGGTACTGTTTTGATTAGGAACAGTAAGAGTGTAATTAGAAATCGAAGGGTTTATATTTGATGTAACATCTATGACGTGAACACCAGAAGGTCCACCATAAATTGTATTAAAGGGGCCTGTTATTTGGTTTCCGGCATTGAAAGTATAGTTAATAGAATTCAGAGTAACAGTCACAGGTGGAGCATTACCCAATCTGCCTGCACAAAAAAATGCTTTTCTAATAGTACTTCCAGGATAAATATCAACAACGAAATTAAATGTGCCACTACCAGAATATGTAGGAGATGCTCCTCCACAAGTTACTCCACCCTGAAAAGCATCCTCATAGTATTTTAATTGTGCATTTAGCCCCTGATATGCAAATAAAAAAAAGGTTAAAAATAGCGTTTGAAATACCTTCATATTAATAAATACCGAACAAATATAATTTAAAGACGCTATAAATCAGCTTAGGTTGCTTGTTAAATTCAATGTTTTAAAAATGTGCGCTTCTTAATTAAAAGGTATAAATACCGGTAAGAACAACCTGATGTTGCCATGATGACGGGAAAAGTAACCAACGGGTTCTTTTCCTTGATTTAAGCATATTTTTTCCAATTGTGTAACCAAGAGCTGAACCGACAATTACATCAGAAAGCCAGTGGGCATCTTCCGTAATTCTGGACAACCCCACTCCGGTAGCAACGGAATAAGATAGAATAGGCACCCATATATGATCACGATATTGACCTGCAATAACAGTTGCAATAGACCAGATTGAAATAGAATGTCCTGAAGGGAAAGCATCGTATTCTCTTCTTTGTGCTCCCATTGTAAACTCTTTCATCCCGGCTGGAAACCAATGCCAATTATCCAAACCATTTTCTGAGGCATCAGCACCATGTGGTCTTTTCCTGCTTGTGAGTTCTTTTCCTACAGTTACTATTAATCCGGCATGAGCCAATGCCTGTGCTGCCAGCATGCCTGTCTGCACGGCTTTATTATTTTTAAAAACTATTCCACCTAAATAGATTCCGGTACAGATACCCATATCAACTGTACCATCCCCACCAAGAGTGATTACAGGACTCACTTCATCCACCCAGTAATGGTTTTCCTGATACATTTTGAAATCATAATAGATATCTTCATCAAAATTAATTGAAACTGCAGTAATTGACAGAACAGGAATCCAGAATAAAATATTTTTTGGCTTCATATGAAAAGGACTTGACCAAAGCCTTCCTTCATCCTGCAAAAAACTTTTCACAAGCCATAAGGAATCGGTTTGTGCCACTTTTAAGGAATCCTGTTGAGTGTAACCATCAGTACATATAAAACATATCGTGATATACAGAATGATTTTGAACCTCATCTACTTTTCTGTCAGAAATATTAATTTACCCCCCAATGGTTCCATATTATCCAATATTGTATCAAAAAACAAATCTCCATATTTAAGGTAAAAAGGAATAAAATTATCGGTACGTTCCTGTAACTTGCCGTCAGGGAACAATTTTATATTTAATGCACGGATACTTTCAATCTTTGTTTTGTGTTTATTCTTAAGGCTCTTTTTGATCTTGTTTTCAAAAACATCTATCTGATTCATCACTTTTTTTTGCAATGCCTCTCCGGATTGTTCTAGTGAATGGTCTGCTGTTTTAGCTTTAAATATGATTTTTTTCATAATTTTTTGCAACTCTTCCTTTTCGTTATTGAGCGAGACTTCTCCGGGGTTTTGATTTTTAATAAATAACGCTATCCATTCTTCAACTGAAGACAATATGTTATCAGCATTTACGTGCATCTGTGTCAGTCTTTCTGAACTCCTTTTATCAATCCATTGAATAGAGTTTCTGAGCAGCAGAACGGGGTAATCAAGATGAAAATGATCAAAAACAGATTTAAACTGCAACCAGTATGCAATTTCAGAAGGTCCACCGATATAAGCCAGGTTTGGTAAAATCATTTCCTGATACAAGGTTCTTAATATGACATTGGGACTGAAATTTTCCGGATGCTTGTCCAACATCTCTTTTATTTGTGATTTATTAAATATTTGGTCTGATCCGGTTAGCTTATATTCATTATTTTGTAGTTCAATTCTGCATCGTTTAATATCAGTTAAATAGAACAGATTGATGGTTCTGGGTTTAACTTGTAATTTAAATTGATGCTTGAATTTGCCGATCATTGCATTGACGAGCTTAACGGTTGGTCTGTTCTCCAGTTCTTCTAATGCAACAGGAGCAAATACCTTTTTCAGAGATTTATCATCTCCATCCAATATGAGCAGACCATACTTTCCAAACAACTGATTGATGAAAACTCTGGTTGATTCAGCAAGAGTTCTATTTTTTAAGTAAGATTGAGATAGCATTTCTTTTAGTTTGGATGCGTTAACTTCATCTCCCAATCGTCCGGATAATTGAGTGATCAATCCGCTAAGTGAGTCGGTATTAATCCTGCCGCATGCATTTCCGCTTTCTGTATTCCATGTCCATTTTTCCTTAAACAGATTAACATGATTTATCTCCTCAAAATCATGATCTTCTCCACCTATAAAATATACAGGGATAAAATTGTATGTGGGCAAGTGTTCATTCAGATATTGAGCTGTTTTGATCGCATTCAGTATTTTGTAAATAACATACAAAGGACCGCAGCACAAACAGGGTTGATGAGCAGTTGTAATTGTAAATGTATTGTTGAGAAGTAGTTTTTCAATATGAAGTTTCACACTGGGATGTGTTTTAAGACCGGCATATTGTTTTTTGAATGTTTCTGTCAGTAATATTCTCTTAGAAGTTGGGAATGAACGGTCTTTTATAGCTTTTGTGATGGATTTTAATTCTGGTCTGTATCTGTATAATTCCTCAATTTCAGCATCTCTGTTAAGATATGCCTGTGTTAATAGAGGTAGATTGGCAGTGCCGGTAAAAGGAAGAATATTTTTTTTAACAGATAGCGCCATAAGCCATCAAAGATAGAAAAGGAGTTTATTATTCTGTAAATTCACCTGTTAACGTATAGCTGTCACATTCGGTGATTCTTGTATTTACAATGTCTCCGGGAAATATTTTATAATTGTTGCAGGGGATGATCACTTCATTGTCAACATCTGGAGAGTCATATTGAGTTCTGCCAACCAGTTCATTCCCTTCTTTTCTGTCGATTATTACAGGTAACACTTTTCCAATGAATGCCCTATTGTTGTTCAGGGATATATCAGCTTGTTTAAGCAGAATTGATTCTGCTCTTTTATTTTTAACATTCTCCGGCACATCATCTGTCAATTGATAGGCGGATGTTCCTTCTTCATGAGAATAAGTAAACACTCCCAGACGTTCGAATTTCATCTCTTCAATCCATTCAAGCAATTCATTGAATTCAGACTCTGTCTCCCGGGGATATCCTGTTATTATTGTTGTCCGGATTGCAATACCTTCAACTTTTTCTCTTATCCTTTTAATTAATCGGTTAATCTTTTGTTTAGAAGAACCTCTTTTCATGGAAGAGAGTATTCTGTCTGAAATATGTTGTAAGGGAATATCAATATAGCGGCAAATCTCAGGATGACGGTTCATCGTGTCTAAAATTTCTTCAGGAAATCCTTCAGGAAAAGCATAGTGAATACGGATCCATTCAATACCCTTGATCCCTGCTAATTGATCAAGAAGGAGGTTAAGACTTCTTTTTCCATAAATGTCCAGTCCGTAATATGTTATATCCTGTGCTATCAGTATCAACTCTTTAACACCTCCCTTAGCCAGTTTCCGGGCCTGATGTAGTAATTCTTTTATGGGTATTGACTTGTGTTTGCCCCTGATCAACGGGATTGCACAAAACGAACAATTCCTGTTACAGCCTTCGCTGATCTTCAAATAGGCATAATGCTTTGGCGTGGTCAGAACCCTTTCTCCTAAAACATATTGTTTGAAGTCTGTTTTCAGTGTTTTTACAATTTGTAAATAAGCTTCTGTTCCAAACCAATTATCAACTTCAGGCAATTCTTTCCTGAGTTCTTCTTTATATCTTTGAACGAGACAACCGGTAACAAGCAATTTTCTGATCAACCCCTGTTTTTTTGCTTGAACAAATTGTAATATTGTATCAATAGACTCCTGTTTTGCATTTTCAATAAAACCACAGGTGTTTATGATGACTATTCCAGAGTTGATCTTTTCTGTTTCGTGTTGCGTTTCAATACCATTGGCTTTCAGATGTCCTATTAGATATTCAGAATCAACAAGGTTTTTTGAACATCCCAATGTGATGATGTTGACTTTTTCTCCCGGCAAATAATCCGTTTTCAAAATGGATTTATATTAGAACTTTATTATGCGTCTGATCCAAACAAAGAATCGACAAATGCATCTTTGTTAAATAATTGAAGATCATCAATTCGTTCCCCAATCCCTATGTATTGTACTGGTATTTTGTATTGATTTGATATGCCGATTACAACGCCCCCCTTTGCGGTACCATCCAGTTTGGTTATTGCCAATGCGGATACTTCCGTTACTTCTGAAAACTGTTTTGTTTGTTCGAAAGCATTTTGTCCTGTTGTGGCATCCAGTACAAGCAGCACTTCATCCGGGGCGGTACCGATCACTTTCTTCATTACCTGTTTTATTTTATTCAACTCCCTCATCAGATTAGCTTTGTTGTGCAATCTTCCTGCTGTGTCAATTAATACTATATCGATATTTTTTGATTTTGCAGATTGCAGGGAATCAAATGCAACAGAGGCAGGGTCAGCACCCATTTTCTGTGAAATGACGGGAACGCCAACCCGTTCGCCCCATATTTTTATTTGTTCAATAGCGGCAGCTCTGAAGGTATCAGCAGCGCCAATCAACACGCTTTTCCCCATATTTTTAAAGTGATATGCCAGCTTACCTATTGTTGTGGTTTTTCCAACACCGTTTACACCAACAACTAAAATAACGTGCGGACCGTTTGTATTATTTATTTTATCAACGGCATCACCCTCAATTAATAATTCTGATATCCCGGATTTTAAGATGCTATTCAATTCATCGGTGCCGACATATTTGTCTTTTGCAACCCTTGACTCAATTTGTTCTATTATATTAATGGTAGTTTCCACACCAACATCAGATTTAATCAGGATCTCTTCCAGCTTATCAAGCACCTCAGCATCAACCTTAGATTTTCCTGCGACAGCCCTTGTGATTTTTTGAAAAAAACTTTCCCTCGTCTGAGATAAACCTTTTGTCAGCTTTTCTTTTTTCTTATTAGAAAATATGTTGAACAATGCCATTGTGATTCATTAATATAAAAAAGCTTCTTCCATTATCTGAAAGAAGCTTTATCATTATAAAAGATTACCTTTAATTATTTTTAAGAAAATCCTTAACTTTTTCTTTCGGTACAATTGCTTCTTTAAAGATATAAGCACCTGTTTTGGGTGATTTAATCATTTTAACCACCTTGGCAAATCCTTTGCTCCCTCTGTTTTGTACTATTGCAACTGTTTTTTTTGCCATGACCTGTATTATTTAATTTCCTTATGAATCGTGTGCCTTTTAAGGATTGGGTTGTACTTTTTCAACTCTAATCGTTCATTTGTATTTTTCCGGTTTTTAGTGGTTATATACCTTGAAGTTCCGGGCATACCACTCTTTTTATGCTCTGTGCATTCCAGAATCACCTGTACTCTATTGCCTTTTTTAGCCATAATGTTTTAGTTAATGGCTGCAAAGATAATAATTTAAAAAGGTTCATAAAAAGACTCTAAGGAAATGTATCTTTGATTTGAGAATTATTCT
>CAZUDW010000126.1:0-6682 GCA_964619305.1 uncultured Flavobacteriales bacterium | reverse complement strand
TGATAAATAAATTATTATTATTTTCACAGGGAATTTTAAATAAAAGTCTGCTAATGAAATCAATTGGTATAACAATTTTGGCATCGCTGCTTTGCCTGCCATCCATCAAAGCACAAAATTGGGTTGAAATGATGGAAGACAATAACACGAATTTCTATGAAATACAGAGCCGATTTAAGCAATATTTTAACGGCAAGAAAAGAGAGAAGGGAGACGGGTGGAAACCTTTTAAAAGATGGGAGTATTTTATGGAACCAAGAGTTTACCCATCAGGAAAACGTTTTGATGCTGCTATAATTTGGAAAGAAATGGAGAAATACAAATCGAATCAAAGAAATGCTCCAAATCAGGTACAAGGAGTTGCAAACTGGCAACCTATGGGACCTACTGACTGGACCAATACTACCGGTTGGAATCCTGGTCTTGGGCGTATCAACGGTATTACTGTTGATCCTGTTGATACAAGCATTATTTATGTAGGTGCTCCGGCAGGTGGTTGTTGGAAAAGTACTGATTATGGACAAACATGGAGTTGTCTCACCGATACGTTACCTGTCTTAGGAGTATCATCCATTGCTGTTGACTATACAAATCATAATACCGTTTATATTGCGACAGGGGATGGTGATGCCAGCGACACATACAGTATTGGTGTTTTAAAATCTATAGATGGGGGTGCAACCTGGAACACTACTGGTTTGAACTGGACAATATACCAGTTTCGGAGGATTTGGAAGCTATTGATGCATCCTTTAAACCCGGACATTATTTATGCTGCCACGAATAATGGAATCTGGAAAACTTCTGACGGTGGAAATAACTGGACAAACCTTTTCTCAGGAGGATTTTATGACATTGAATTTAAACCCGGTGATCCTACAACATTGTATATTACAAGCGATCAGTTTTACAAATCAACTGATTCAGGTCTTTCCTGGACACATATTACAAATGGCTTACCTGCGGATACACTTGTAAACAGGGCACAAATAGCGGTTTCTCCAGATCAGCCGGACTGGGTTTACTTTCTATGTGGCAAACAAAGCGGTAGCCAGTTTTATGGTATTTACAGGTCTGTAAACAGTGGCAATAGTTTTGTATTACAAACCAATTCGCCCAACATGTTTGGATATGCTTCGGACGGTAGTGACAATTCCGGGCAGAGCTGGTATGATATGGCTATTACCGTCAATCCAAATGATGCTACGGAAATTTACATTGGAGGAGTGAATGTATGGAAATCCAATGATGCCGGTCTCACATGGTTGATAGTATCTCACTGGGTACATCCCAGTTCTATTGGATATACACATGCCGATATACATTTTCTTGAAGCATTTGGCAAAACAGTTTATTGTGGCAGTGATGGTGGTGTATTCAGAACAAATAACTATGGAGGTGATTGGAGCGATATTACTACGGGTATCCAGATCATGCAGTTTTATCGCTTAGGAAATTCTACTCAGGATTATAATATGGTAATCGGTGGTGCACAAGATAACGGAACCAATCAACTAAAGAATGGATCATGGAAACATGTACTTGGAGCTGACGGTATGGAAGCTCTCGTGGATTATACGACTGATCAGATCATGTTTGGTTGCATACAGGGAGGGGCGATTAGGAAAACTATGGATGGTGGTTCAAACTGGAGTAGCGTTACAGGTACAATCACAGAATATGGGGCCTGGGTTACTCCTTATGTCATGCATCCAACAGATCACAATACTCTGTTCGCTGGTTATCAAAACGTTTGGAAAACGACTGATGGAGGCATTAACTGGGCACTAATATCTACCTGGGGGTCGGCTACAATCAAATCTCTTGCAGTAGCCCCTTCAAATCCTGATTATATCTATGCAGCTAACTACAGTGATATTTATATGACAAGTGATGGTGGTTCAAATTGGAGTAACGTTACAACCGGCTTACCATCAAATGCAATTACTTATATTGCTGTTCATCCTGATGATCCTCAAACACTTTGGGTAACCTTATCTGGTTTTTCTTCTGGCAACAAGGTATATAAATCAACAAACGGGGGAAGTAGCTGGACGAATATTTCCGGTTCTCTTCCCAATATACCGGCAAACTGTATAACGGTTCAGAAAAATTCTGATGAAAACCTCTACCTTGGAATGGATGTAGGCGTATATTATCGTGATAGTACGATGAATGACTGGATACCATATTTTGACGGTTTGCCAAATGTGATTGTCAGTGAGTTGGAAATCCAATATACTGCAGGGAAAGTAAGAGCAGCCACTTTTGGAAGGGGGATTTGGGAATCAGATACTTACACCCCTGTTACTGTTCCACCCATTGCCATGTTTGCTCCTGATCAATTAACGATTTGTCCGGGAGATTCAGTCCAGTTTATCAATCATAGCATCAATGAGTCATTAAATTCATGGGTTTGGTCATTCCCTGGTGGCACTCCAAATACATCAACCTTTGAAAACCCTGTAATTCATTATAATACATCCGGTATTTATAACGTACAGTTAAGTGTCTATAATAATTATGGCAACGATACCTTACTTAAAGCAGGTATGGTAGAGGTTGTATCGACAACAGCAATTGATAGCGCTATCACCCAGGGTTTTGAAAACGGGTGGGTTCCTTATAATTGGGAATTACAGAATCCTGATAATGATGCTACCTGGTCGCAGACAAGTGTTGCTGGTGGTTTTGGTCAGAGTGTGTTCTCTGCAAAAATCGATAATTTTAATAATGATCTTGAAGGCGATTGGGATGCTTTAGCATCTCCCGTAATAGATATGAGTAATACAAATGACGCAACCCTTTCTTTTGATGTGGCTTATGCTCGTTACAGTCAGACATTTTCTGATTCGGTTGCTGTATTTTCCCAGACTTCATGTAATGGACCACTAACACTGATTTACTTGAAAGGAGGAACGGATCTTGCAACAGCCGGGGATAATACCAATGCATTTATTCCATCAGCTACTGAATGGAGAAAAGATAGCGTGGATATTACTGCCTTATATGGTGAGCCTTGGGTAAAGTTCTTCTTTGTCAACAGAAGTGGATTTGGTAACAATATTTACGTAGATAATATCAACCTTACAGGAACCGGGTTGCTCCAGAATATAGAAGAGCAAATGCAAAACAATAAAATGTTTTTATTCCCAAACCCATTTAATGATGAAGTATATCTGCGTGTGGATGATGCTTTAACCGGTCAGGTTCAAATCAGAATTTATAATTTATTGGGTCAATCAATAAAGTATCTTGAAGATGTTGAGTTGGGCAAAAGCAGTTATGTAATTCAAACAAATGATTTTGATCCGGGAGTTTACATATTCCGGATCACTGTTGATGGGTACACTCATATCCGGAAGCTTATTCGTTATTGATGAGGAGAGTATTTTCAATATTAGTCTTCTTAATCCCTTATCTTCTTTTTTCTCAGTCAGAAGTTGAATGGAATGAGCGAATAGGGAATAGCGACTATTGCAGGGCATCTTCTGTTGCCATTGTATCAGAGGGTGGGTATATTGTTGCAGGGAAAACATATAACAGTGAAAATAATAGTGATGATATTTACATTGCCAGATTAGATATTAAAGGACACATTGTATGGGAAAAAATGTTTGGGGCAAGTGGTGATGAAGAAGCAACTTCAATATGTGCTGCAACCGACAAAGGATTTCTCATTGCCGGAATGACCAATTCTAAAGGTGCAGGAGGGAAGGATATCTGGATATTAAAGATTTCAGAAGATGGAAAACTGATATGGGACCGCACTTTTGGTGCCAGACTGGATGAAAGTGCAAACAGGATAAGACAGGATCACAATGGAGGTTACGTTATTTGTGGTTATCAGATGATCAAGGCATCCAGCACCATTAATGCTTATGTATTGAAAATAAGTCCTGAAGGGAATTTAATTTGGGAGGATTCATTTGGTGATTATTTCAGGAATTACGCCCTGGATATAGCTGTTTCAACAGATGGATATTTTATCACAGGATATTTCCATCCAATGAGCAACGATAAGTATAAAAGCGATATGGGCTGGGTATCCCGATATGATTCTACCGGAAAACAACTGTGGTACAAAATATACGGAGGAGAAAAAGAAGATCACCTGAAATCGATATCTTTAAGTAAAAATGGAGATATTTATGTGGCAGGGCACACCTATTCAACAGGTGCCGGTTCATATGATTTCTGGTTGGTAAAATTAGATAATAAGGGTGATACTTTGTGGCAAAGAACCTATGGAGAGGTCAACAGGGATGAAGGACATGCAGTTATTTCAGATGATGATGGTTGTACATTGATCGGGAACTTCTCATCCCGCCTTTCAAATACATACGATATTTCCGTCCTCAGATACAAAAATAATGGGCAACTTCTATGGGATAAGATAATAGAAGACGAATTAAATGCCAAACCTTCCGATATGGTTTCAACTCCTGATGGAGGTTTGGTGATAGCCGGAGAATCCTGTACCAAGTATAATTTTGACGGCAAAACTGTATTGTGCAAAAGTCTGGTGTTAAAATTACAGGGGACACCGGCAAAAGAAGTTCAATATTATGTTGACCTCAAAGTCAAAGCATGGGAAAAGAGAGGGGAGTTTGAGAGGACAGAAGATTATCAAAAAAGGGTAAGTGAAGAAAATAGGGAAAAAGTAATAGAGAAACACAGGCAGGAAGCCATTACATATTATGCCTCTCAGGCTATTGATATAGAAATTGCAACAATTAGTAAATATAATGCAGATAGCGGGTTATTCAGAATAAAAATTCCCGGGGTTGGAGAGATTCCTGTTATCGTGTCCATTGATGAAGCACAGGATTTCAAGAATAGTTGGCTTATCAAAAGTTATTCATTTGAAAACGCAACATTCGATTTGAAAGACGATCATTTTGTATTGAAGGCTGTGAATTTAATCATAGGCGGGAAGATCTATTCATATAAACAGGATCAGGGATCAGGGAGCTTTGTTTTCAAAGGTAAAACAGATTCAGTTTCTGATAAATCGATTTACAGGGGTGGGGGAGACCCTCTGAAAGGACTTAACCTGACAAAAGCAAAGGATATGGTCAGCGGCAAGTATTATGCACTCATAATCGGGATTGATAATTATAAAGGACAGTGGCATCCCCTGAATAATGCCGTGCGTGATGCCCAGGCCATTGAATTGTTGTTAAAGAAAAGATACCTGTTCACAGATTTTAAAACACTATATGATGAACAGGCTACCAGGGAGCACATCATAAACGCATTTTACTCGCTGGTTGAAAATGTAAAGGAGAACGACAATGTATTCATATATTACTCAGGGCATGGTGAGTTTAACAAAAAGTTGAATAAAGGATACTGGGTGCCTGCTGATGCGCAAACATCATCCATGTCTGTTTATATCTCCAACTCAGATATACAAACTTATCTCAATGGAATAAAATCAAAACATACATTGCTTGTTTCTGACGCCTGTTTCAGCGGTGATATCTTCAGGGGAAACACCATCTCAGTCCCTTTCCAGGATTCGGAAAAATATTACAAGGAAGTGAACAACTTGACTTCGCGGCAGGCCATGACTTCCGGAGGCATTGAGCCGGTTATGGACGGTGGGAAAGAAGGACATTCGGTTTTTGCATATTATCTTTTGAAAGCGCTGAACAACAATGAGAAAACTTTTCTTGATGCTGCACAACTTTTTAATTCGATAAAGATTCCTGTGGTAAATAATTCAGAACAAACACCCAATATGCAGCCCGTAAAGAACACAGGAGATGAAGGCGGGCAGTTCCTTTTCATCAGGAAATGAAAAGATATTTCATGCTTCGGTAGTTTATCACCTTTATTAAAGAGCAATGAATAATTCTACAAAGCCATCCTCGTTTAGTCATAATTATGACAAACCTGATGAAACAGAACTTTGTTATAACGCAGATCAGGAATCATCATCGGACAGCACCTTATTCCCAACAGCTATAATGGCAAGGGCACCTGTCGGTGCAGTTAGCAGAATGCTTAATACAGCCACAGCGAGAATAGTTTCACCCGGAAGCGTATTCATACCTGCCAGTTTCATGGCAGCAAGGGGTGCTGCACCAATGGCGGCCTGTACAGTTGCTTTTGGTAAATAAGAAATTACGACAAATAGTTTTTCCTTAAAAGTCAGATCAGTACCTAAAATACATATCCAGGTACCAATGCTTCTTCCTGCAAGTCCGAGCAGTATAATGAGGACTCCAGTCAGTCCGGAATGCCAGGCTACGGAAATATTAACTTCTGCGCCAACCATGGTGAACAATACAATCTCGGCTACTACCCACAACTTGGCCAGCTTGGATGAAATTTCGTGTGCAACTTTTTCTTTTTTCTCCAGGATAATAAATCCAATCGCCATAACAGATAGCAAGGCAGCAAAAGGGACCCAGTTTTCAATAACATGTTCAACTCTGATAAGAAGAACCGAGACAGCCATAACAACAAGCACTCTTTTCGTTGCCCTTGGATTAAATTTTTTAAAAAACCATAATAGCACCAGTCCTATTGCTAATCCAACGAGGATGCCAAGTATAATGGAAATGGGAATTCCTGCCAGTTGCCAGGCAATATGAACCGACTCCCCGGTGTAAATACCAATCAGGATGCTGTAAATGACGATCACAAATACATCATCGATGGATGATGCTGC
>CAZUDW010000125.1:0-6788 GCA_964619305.1 uncultured Flavobacteriales bacterium | reverse complement strand
TTCTCGTTGTTGTTCCTACAATAGTTTTGAAACAACAATGGGAATCTTTAATTTTTCAATACAAAAGCTGACATAATTGCTGCTATAACTAAAACAAACTGCCATAATGGCACACGTAATTCTGCTTTAACCAAAAAAATGGCAGAAAAAAGACAAAGGCATATAATTTGACCGTAGGTGGTTGATAAAGAAAATATGTCAAACTAAAAATGGAGGACAAAAAAATGACACTAATTAAAAGAAACGAAGCTATGTTCCCGGCATTGTGGAACGACTTCTTTGAAAATGAATGGTTCGGAACACCGGACAGTGCCCTTATGAGAAGCAGCCTTCCGGCAGTAAATATCAAAGAGACCGCAATAGGTTATGATATTGAAATGGCTGCACCGGGGATGAAGAAAAGTGATTTTACCCTGAACCTTGATCAGGGTGTACTCACCATTTCTTCGGAACGGAAAGAAGAAAATAAGGAAGAAAACAAGGAAGAACAATATACGCGCAGGGAGTTTAATTATTCTTCTTTCAGAAGGGTTTTCACTTTACCGGATAGCGCTGAATCGGATAAGATATCAGCCACCTATAAAGACGGGGTATTGAGAATAAGTATTCCGAAAAAAGAAGAAGCCAGACCCAAACCTGCAAGGTTGATTAAAATTGCCTAAAGAAAAGGCGGGTTCAGCCCGCCTTTTCTTTTTTCAGGATGTTTAAAAATATTTTCTTGTGAGGTAACGAACAGGTAGCCAGGAGGACAAAAATCCAATACTCATCACTATGGTCAAGACCGCAATAAAATCCAGCGGGTTCATCTGCACAGGGTAATATTCTACCACCGTTCCATGCAGTCTGATAAACCCGATTGTCTGCTGGCCCCAGCAGAGCAGGGCGCCAACAAGCATACCGATCATCCCGCCAGTGAAGTTTATTAAAATGCCTTCCCACAGGAAAATACCCCGGATAAGAGTTTTACCTGCTCCCATACCTTTTAAAATATAGATGTCCTCTTTTTTATCAATGATGAGCATGGTAAGAGAACTGATCACGTTAAATGTAGCAATGATAAGAATGAAGGTCAGGATGAGGAATGTGATCCACTTTTCAATGCGGTTTGTTTTAAAGATGAGTTCATTTCGTTCATAGCGTGTTTTTACTTCAAAAGCGCTACCTGCGAGCTTTGCAATTTTTGCTTTCACCTCGTTTACAACAGAACCTGGTTTCAAACCGATCTCTATCGCAGTCACCCTGTTTTTATATTGAAGCAGCCCGGCAGCAAATTCAAAAGGCACCAGGACATACTTGTCGTCAAAGTCAGGGTTGATACTGAACACACCTGCCGGCAGGATATTGCTGATGTTAAAAGCTTTTTCAGGAGAAAAAGAAGTATTCATTCCTCTTTTGGCAGCATAAACCCTGATGGCATCGAAGCCATTGACATATACAGCAAGATCGGAAGCGATCCCATACCCAAGTATTGCAGCCGGGATGGAATCGAAATGCAGTAAGAGATCTCCGTCAATCATTACGCTATCAAGGGAAGACATCAGCAGGAAATCATTATCCACCCCTTTGATGGTGGCTATTGATTGTTTGTCCTTGTATTTCATCAGCACGTTTTCTTCAAGAACGCGGGTAGAATACTGTAATTCATCTATTGCATGGATTTGATTTAGTGGCAATTCTTCCAGAGCAAACGTTTTTCCTTCGGCTGCTGTGATCCTGATGTCGGAATCAAATCTGCTGTACATATCCTGCACAAGATCCTGTAAACCGTTGAAAGCGGAGAGTACAACAATTAAGGCAAAAGATCCTATGGCTATTCCCAGCATGGAAATAGCTGAAATGATGTTGATGACGTTGTGGGTTTTACGGGAAAAAAAATATCTTTTTGCTATGTATAAAGGGAATTGCACAATCAATTATTCAGCAGATTGTCAATCCTTTCTTCATAATCGATGGAATCATCCAGGAAAAAAGATAATTCAGGGAGTTTTCTTACCTGGTTGCGGATGCGCTTTCCCAGGATGTGCCGCACTTCAGATGCATGTTTGTTAAGTATGCTTATTATTTTTTCTTTATTTTTTGTTGCAAATAAGCTGACATACACGCGGGCATAAGAGAAATCGGAACTCATTCTTACCCCGGTAACAGTCAGCATGGCATTGCTGCAAAAAGAAGCCCCTTCCCTGATGAAAATATCCGCCAGTTCCCGCTGTATCATCCTGCTCATTTTTCTTTGTCTTATTTCTGTCATGGTGTTTGTTTTGGAGATGATTTTCTTGTCTTACCGGGAATTGTTAACGTTGTTTTTGTTATCAGATTGCCAAAATAAAGAAAATAAGCGAAGCGCATGAAATGACTAAGCATTTTGTTGGGGTTGTATATTGGTGAGGATATTTTGCAAGGCACCTCTTTTTTCTCTTACATAAAAGCGGCTCATCTCAGAAGCCATCCTGCTCACAAGGTCATCGCTAAGGAGAAAACGCATACGTTCTTTAAACATCGCATAATCAGAGAATGCAAAAGCGCCACCTCTCTCAATGAGATCATAAGCTTCTCTGAATTTTTTAAAAGCAGGCCCGAAAAGTATGGGCAACCCAAAGGCAGCAGGTTCAAGAATGTTGTGAATACCGGCACCAAAACCCCCACCCACATAGGCGATATAACCATAGGAGTAAAGATGTGACAGTTTGCCAATGCTGTCAATGACTAGAATACTGGCATTCTCTGCTGTTTTCTGATTACTTTGTGATAACATCAGGCTTTTTTCAGGCAGCATATTCATCAGCTTATCAAGGTGAGATTTATCTACATTATGGGGTGCAATAAGGAGTTTGAGGTTATGGTCGGTTTCCTTGAACCAGTTTATGATAATTTGTTCATCTTTTGGCCAGGTGCTGCCGGCAATCAAAACCCTGGCATTTTTTGCAAATGCCTCTACAAGCAAATCGGGCTCCGGGGTTTGGGAGATTTGATAAACCCGGTCGAAGCGGGTATCTCCGCTAACAATAACATTGTTATATCTGACAGATTTAAGCAATGCTGCAGAGAGCTCATCCTGCACAAATATCCGTGTGCAACATTTGAAGACAGCCCTATGCCAGCTTCCGTACCAATGAAAAAAATGCTGGTGAGGTCTGAAGGAAGCAGAGATAACATGGAGAGGCACTTTTCTCTTAAACATTTCCATGAAAAAATTTAACCAGAAATCGTACTTGACAAAGACCGACAATTCGGGGCGAACGATATTTAAAAAATGCCTGGCATTCGAAGGCGTGTCCAAAGGCAGATAACAGACAAAATCAGCACTTTCGTAATTCTTTCTCACCTCATACCCTGATGGAGAAAAAAAAGTAAGCAGTAATTTATATTCTTTATGCTGAGCTCTGAATGCTTCGATCACCGGCCGTCCCTGTTCAAATTCTCCCAATGAAGCACAATGAAACCAAACCCAGCGGTCGTTTCCAATACATGCTTTCTCAAGTTCATTGAACAGGTGTTTGCGCCCATTAATCCATGCGGCAGCTTTAGGATGGAAAAGTGCAGACAGACGAATGAAAAGGCCATAAATGAAGATACAAAAGGAGTATAGCTGTTGCATGCAATAATTTAATAGTAGTAATATTCCAGGGGCACTTTTTTATAGAGCGGTAATGTCCAGCCAAATTTAAGGCCAATTAACTGGTCATTTCTCACTGTATTGTCCGGTCCCATCAAATCAAAATTATAAGTCCTCCGGTTCATGGTGTTAGCTTGTATAAATTCAAGTGCTATATAAAAATTAAGCAACCTGGCATTGCCGAAAAACCTGTATCCAAGCATAGCACCAAATGAGAATCCATTGCTGAGGTGATCATATCCTTTGAGGTAATCACCTTCAAGTTGAGGGACTCCACCGCTTTGATCTATCCTTATTTTATGTTGCAGCAGACCTGCCTTAAGTACAACAAAAATACCTGAATTAGGGTTGTAAGCCAGCAACGGGAATATCTTTCCCATCTGACCGTAAAAGGTGAAACCTCTCTCACCTAATCTCACCTCCGCATAAGCTCCTGATTGATCGACCACAAATCCATCCGCATTTTTAATCCCATCCAGAATAGAGGTGTCTTTCACGTTATTCCCAAATAAAAAAGAACCGCTGATGCCATAAAGCCAGTTGCGCCTGTTTTTAATCAGGAAAGAACCCCCGATAGAAGAATTAACACCAAAGCTGCCTGCCATATTCTTTTGAGGAAACTGCACTGCATAAAAAGTGTTTATCAGCGGGGCGAAAATAGAGGAGTCTTTGGGATTTACCTGTCCTGTTAAACTATTAAAATAAGCAAGAAAAACAAATATGAACAACCAATATTTCAGCATAAGGCAAATATAACCCAAATAGCAGTATTTTATTATCTTGTTTCAGGCGAATTATATACAGTCCGCCTGTCTGGTTGTTATGGCGTAACCAAGAATTGTTTCAGTGAACGGCTTATTGCTTCTCGTAAGAATATGAACCTTGTTTTTTTGAGGTAACATTGTCTGTGGTTGAACTGCCATCAACAATTACTACCATCTTTGTTGAACTGAGTTCATCCAGCATCCATATTCCTGCCACGAAAAATCCTGCATTTGAACTGACCGAGCCATTTGAATCTGTGAATTTAGTAGCGGACATACCCAATGCTTCTTTGTTCTTTATATCCGCTTCTTTATTTTTATTCATCCATGCCCAGTAGCCATTTTCTGTATAAGATGCCGTATCCGATGTCCAGGAACGGGTATATGTGCCATTTTTATCAAATGTAATATTGTCCGTGTACACAACATTACTGACTTGTGTTCCATTATAGGTTGTAACTACTGTAGCACCATCATAAGTTTCAACCGTTGTATTGGTATCTGTGGTGGTGGTAATCTCACCACTTATCAGTTTCCATTCACCATTTAGACGGGCTGTTCTTGACTTAAGTGAAAGGGAGGGATCGTTTTCCCCTTTTTTACAGGCATTAAATAAAATTCCGTTTATAATAACAAGGAACAGTAAGATGCTTTTTGTTTTCATTTTATTGTCGTCAGTGATTATAGTGCTGACACCGCACTTTTGATTTTATGTTTGCAAATTTAAAAAATATCTTTCATGTTTCATAAGCTGGTTCCTTTATTCCAGCTTTCATACATAGTGTTTTATCTGTTCTTAACCGATCCTACACCAACACTCATAATAGTTTGAGGATGCACTTTCAGTATTTGTATCCTTTCCCATGATTTTCTTCCAACTCAACTCCCAGTGATAAGACGATTCTGTTCACAAAATTAAAATAAGCTACTACGAGCACCGCATCCAGGATACCGGCTTCACCAATACCGGCATCTTTCAACAAATAAGTGTGGTCGGTTTTTTCGTGCTTTCCGGGATTGGCTGTAAGGGTGCGTGCAAACTCACAGAGTTTTATTTCTCTCAATGACAGTCCTGCCGAATAGATATCCTTTTTCAGGGCTTTCAGTCTGTTTTCATCTTTCCAGTAATGGTTCAGCGCTTCTCCGTGATGTTTTTGGCAATAAGTGCATCGGTTGGTTACGGAAACCACAACCGCCATCATTTCTCTTTCAGCTCTTGAAAGTGAGGATTTGGAAAACATGATTTCCATGTAGAGGTCAATATGTTTTACAATGCTTTCCGGACGGAGACTTTGGATTTTATGTACTTCTGCCAGTTGTTTCCGCTTTTGAATGATGTCATCATATATTTCTTTCAGCCTGCCTTCAGCTTCGGCATAGTCAATTACTCTGATTCTCGGCATAGTCTTCCAATCTTTTTTGCAAATATAGTATGAGTTCGTTCAGCGATTGGATGCGACTTAGCTCTTGTGCCGACACCAGTTCGACAATATCCTCTTTTTTGTCTTTCAGTAGAATAGCTGGCAGTTTATCGGGTGCTTCAATACCGGCTTTCCATTCCTCATCCTTATGCAGAAACGTCTTTTTATAAGGAAGCTTTTCCAGAAAATCACGCCATTTATTTTTCATCCCGGCATTACCGTAAGTCAGCATACACAATGAGCAGGAATAGGTGGATGGGGAAAGTAATTTATGAGCAAAGTCGCTCAGGGTATTAAAGAAACCGGAACCTGCGTTGTAGATGAATATTAACTCTATGTCAAAGGTTTTCATGGGTAATGGTTGCAGATAATGATATTATGAATTAACCGCTACTGTGTTGGTCGCCAATAAACTTCCTACAACCGGTTCCGGGTATATTTCGCTGTATTTCATTACATGGTTCATACTCACCCTGCGGTTAATATGTGCCCTGGTTAATTCTTCAGGTTTGCACACTCCTGCTGCTGCCATTAATTCAATAAAACTTTTAACCGTTTCTTCATGAAAATTAACTACTCGTTGAGCTTTATCTTCTACCACTAACCCTTTCATTAAACTTTTATTTTGAGTGGCAACTCCTACCGGACAAGTATTGGTATTACATTGTAAAGCCTGAATACAGCCCGTTGCCATCATCATGGCTCTTGCACTGTTTACCATATCTGCTCCCATTGCAATTACTCTGGCTACATGAAATCCACTAAAAATTTTCCCTGATGCAATTACTTTGATATCTTTCTTTAAATCATATCCTTTCAATGTATCAATAGCAAAGGCAAGTCCATCTCGTAAAGGCATGCCTAATGAATTAGAAAATTCTATTGGTGCAGCTCCTGTTCCTCCTTCACCACCATCAACCGTAATAAAATCAGGCTTTATACCTGTTTTTAGCATGGCCTCACAAAAGTCAATAAATTCTTGTTTTTTAC
>CAZUDW010000124.1:0-7054 GCA_964619305.1 uncultured Flavobacteriales bacterium | reverse complement strand
GTTCAGGTCGCTATTGGTATAAAATTATAATTTAAAACATGAAGTTGAGGCAAATTATTGTTGATTACTTTACTTTCAGTAGGAGTGAGCGAAAAGGAATACTGGTTCTTCTTGCTGTTATTATTGCGCTTATTGTTTGGGATTCTATTGCCATACGAATGAAAACTGATAAAAAATACGATTTTGCAAAATTTAAAGAAGAAATAGCATACTTTGAATCAGCGTCACTACTTTCTGAAGGCAAACAACATAAGTATCAACAATCTGAAATGAAACAAACTACCAAATACATTGAACTGTTCCCTTTTGATCCCAATCATTTATCAAAGGATAAATGGAGAAAATTAGGATTGAATGACGGACAGATTAATTCTATATATAAATATGAGTCCAAAGGCGGGCATTTTAAGACAAAAGAAGATGTGAAGAAAATGTATGTGATTGACGATAGTATATATCAAAGATTAAAGCCATATATTCATATTAAGAGAGAGGCTATTAAAGAGGGAACACGAGATCGGAATGAACTTATGGTAAATAAGACCAAAATAAAATATTCAGAACTGCATATTGAGATAAACAGAGCCGATACAAGCGAGTTGATGAAACTTAAGGGAATAGGTTCTTCATATTCGAAAAGAATTATTTCATATAGAAACATGCTTGGAGGATATGCGACCACCACACAGTTGAAAGAAGTATATGGATTTACCGGGGAACTGTACGATAAAATTAAACCATATATTAAGGTGGATACTTCGTTGATCAAGAAAATAAACATCAATAATTGCACAGTTTCTGAGCTTAAATCTCATCCTTACATAAAATATAATGTTGCCAATTCGATTGTAGCATATAGAAACAAACATGGAAAATATCAATCGGTTGAAGGTATTAAGTCGTCTGATTTGGTAGACGACCGATTATATTATAAAATTGCACCTTATCTTAAGTTGGAATGAGCTTGGCAGAAATAATAAAATCGACAATTAGGGAAGTGCCGGATTTCCCTAAGCCAGGTATTAATTTTAAAGATATTACTCCATTATTAGAGAATCCTCAATTATCATCTGAGATTGTTAATGCCATGGCTGAAAAGTTTAAAAACAATGTGGATGCCATCGTAGGAGTTGAGAGCAGAGGTTTTTTATTTGGAATGATGCTTGCTCAAAAATTAAATATCCCATTTATTATGGTTAGAAAGCAAGGGAAATTACCTTATAAAACAATTCAATATGAATATGAACT
Source organism: uncultured Flavobacteriales bacterium (assembly GCA_964619305.1). Classification (GTDB taxonomy): domain Bacteria; phylum Bacteroidota; class Bacteroidia; order Flavobacteriales_H; family CAZUDW01; genus CAZUDW01. Next base: position 5,806 of record CAZUDW010000124.1, on the reverse strand, counting down.
TGAATATGGTAAGGCTGTTATTGAAATGCATTTTGATTCAATCAAACCTGGCTGGAGAGTCATCGTTCATGATGATTTACTTGCTACCGGAGGAACTGCAGTAGCAGCATCTGAATTGGTGAAAATGCAAGGTGGGAATATTGCAGGTTTTGCTTTTGTTATAGAACTTTCTTTTTTAAGAGGGGCTGATAAGTTAAAATTATATTCCAAAAATATTATTAATTTGGCATCTTTTTAAGTCAAAAAACAACACCCTAATATACAAACTCATGAAAAATGAATTAGACTTCAATTGGAGTGAAAACCAAGATATGGTGGCTCAAATGGTACGTGATTTTGGGGAGAAGCACATCCGTCCGAAAATGATGGAATGGGATGAAAATCAGATCTTTCCGGTAGAAGTTTTTAGAGAACTTGGCAATCTGGGATTAATGGGAGTGTTGGTGCCGGCAGAATATGGTGGCTCGGGATTTGGCTACATGGAGTATGTGACTGCAATTGTGGAACTAGGTAAAATATGTGGATCAGTTGCATTATCTATGGCAGCTCATAATTCACTTTGCACCGGGCATATTGAACAATTTGCTAATAATGATCAAAAGAAGAAGTGGTTGCCAAAATTAGCTGGTGGCGAGTGGATAGGAGCATGGGCTTTGACTGAGCCAAACACAGGATCGGATGCTTTAAGAATGAAATGTACTGCAAAAGAAGACGGGGATTACTGGATCCTAAATGGAACAAAATGCTGGATCACTAATCCTATTCATGGAGATATTGTTGTTGTGTTAGCGCGTACTGGAGAACTGCTTGATTCTCATGGGATAACGGCATTTGCAATTGAAAAAACAACCAAAGGTCTTAAAATAGGCAGGAAAGAAAATAAACTAGGTATGCGTGCATCAGAAACGGCTGAAGTTATCTTTGATAATTGTAGAGTGCATAAAGAGAATGTAATTGGTGAGGTAGGTGAAGGATTCGTTCAGGCTATGAAAGTTCTTGATGGTGGACGTATTTCGATTGCAGCACTGGGATTAGGTATTGCTACAGGCGCCTATGAAGCAGCATTGAAATATTCAAAAGAGCGGGAACAGTTTGGTAAGACGATTTCAAGTTTTCAGGGAATAGCATTTTCTCTTGCTGATATGGCAACAGAAATAGAAGTAGCTTCATTGCTTACATATAAAGCAGCTAACATGAAAAACAAAAAATTAAATACAACTAAAATATCGGCTATAGCAAAATATTATGCATCAGAAGCTGCTGTCAGAATATCAACCCAGGCTTTGCAGATATTTGGAGGTTATGGATATACAAAGGATTATCCTGCTGAGAAATTTTATCGCGATTCAAAATTATGTACAATTGGTGAAGGAACTTCTGAAATACAAAAATTGGTTATATCAAGGGAAGTGTTAAAATAAATAAATAAAATAGGCTAAGTGCAACCTGTAGAATAATAAGTACGTCTTCAATGTTAAACAATGAAATTCTTAATATGAATGTTAGTAAATTTAGTGTAGCGGTAGTTGTATTCTGTGTATCTGGCTTAATGGTTGTTGCTCAGAATCAGGAATCAAGATCTGTGCCTGGAGCATGTGGTAATTTTTACTCTTCTTCAAAAAATCACATACCTGAACCACAGGATGGCAACGGTTCTTTGGGCCAGTTTTATAATAATGCAGCTTGTGGTTTAAATTATGTACAAGTAACAGCGAAGGTAACAACCAGATATCCAACTCCTGCAGGCACTGCACTGCCTTGCACACTTAGTGTAGCAGGACTACCAAACTGTAATTTAATAGATACTGCATTTCTTTGGATGACATGTTCATACCAGTCTGGTTCTTCTGCATCACCTACCATATCATTTACAAATCCGAATATGGTGACAACCAATTTAACCGGTACAGTAATTGGAACAGGGGGGAGCAAATGTTGGGGAGAAAGCGGAACACGTATTTTTCGCAATGATGTTACCTCAAGCATTGCCGGCAATGGTAATTATATTGTTGATGTCTCAGGGTTTACGAATAAAAACTGGGAGACCGATGGCATTACGCTTTTTATTATTTACAGAGATCCTACCGCTGCATATCATGGAACAATTGTGCTTAATGATGGAGATATGACCGGAATAGGATCAACGTATTCTCAGACATTGAATAATGTTGGTGCACCGTGTTCAAATTCAACATCTGCCAACGGATTTATTATCGTTGCCGATATGCAATCAAATATTAATGGTGGTCAACATCCTGCTACAATCAATGGTAATTCATCCAACTATACTAATAACTTCTATAATTTTGATGTGGCACCAATTACAATTACTAATGGTCAGACTACATCATCATTTGGCACAAGCGGCCTTGGGTCCGATTGTTTTACGTGGAGTGTTATGGGGGTTTATTACCAGACTACAACTTGTTTTACTTGCGGTGGTAATGGAAATATTACTGTATCATCTTCAACTCAGGATGATATTTGTGGTAATTGTAACGGGCAAGCCACTATAACAATCACAGGAGGCGTTACACCTTATTCATATCAATGGGATTCGAATACAGGGAATCAAACTACCCAAACTGCTACAGGTCTTTGCGCTGGAACATATGTTGTCACATCTACAGATGCTGCATGCTCTCAGAGTATTGATACAGTTACCATCTCCGAATCTCCTCCATTTGTACTCTCTCTCTCCAATGTAGATGTATTATGCAATGGAGATTGTGACGGTCAGGGAACGGCAAGCATCACGGGAGGAACAAGTCCTTTTACTTATCAATGGGATTCTAACACAGGTAATCAAACTTCACAATCAGCAACAGGATTGTGTGCCGGAACCTATGTGATAACAGTTACTGATAGCAGTGGATGTTCTACGATAGATACAATAACCATCTCTGAACCACCTGCATTAGTTGCAGCAATATCAGATAGTTCAGATTTGTTATGTAATAATGATAATAGTGGTTCGGCTTCCGTTTTAGCCACAGGAGGCACATCAGGATACTCTTATTTGTGGTCTAATGGAGAAACTGATTTACAGATAACAGGATTGGCGGCAGGTAGTTATGGGGTGACTGTTACGGATAATAATGGTTGTACCCAGCTTGTAACTGTAAATCTTAGTGAACCTGACGCATTAGCATTAAGCGATTCAAGTACAGATGCTTTGTGTATTACCCCCACTGGCTCTGCAACAGTGTTTGTTGAAGGTGGCACTTCTCCATACACATACTTATGGGAAGATAATCAAACTTCACAAACAGATGTGAATGTTCCTGCGGGAACACACAATGTCACAGTTACTGATAGTAATGGCTGTACAGAAGTACATACAGTAACGGTGGGTGTTTATAGCACTTTAGATGCATACTTTGAAGCTGATCCCGATCATGGATTAATGCCATTAACTGTTGATTTCCTTAATCTGACTTCAGGAGGCAATGAACCTTATACATGGAATTGGGATTTTGGAAATGGCAATACTTCTGAAGAATTTGAGCCAACAGAGATTTATGATTCATATGGAACATATACAGTGACATTAAGTGTTACAGATAGCAATGGATGTAAAGATGAATATCAGTTAGATATTATAGTAGATGTAATATCATCTATTACTATTCCTAATGTATTTACACCAAATTCGGATGGGCTCAATGACTTCTTTAATATTATTACGCAACAAATCAGCCAGTTTCATTGTGAGATATACAACAGATGGGGTGAGAAAATTTATGAATGGGATAATCACCCACAGGATGCATGGACCGGAGGGGATCATCCGGATGGTACATATTATTATATCCTGTCAGCATCTGGGCTGGATGGCGTTCAATATGAACAAACAGGATATATTACAATAATTGGAAGCGGAAATTAAACTTGGTCTTTTTTTTAATAAAATTATATACTATTTTTGCGCCTCAAATATTTGAAATAACATGATAATTGTACCTGTAAAAGAAGGCGAATCTATTGAGAGAGCATTAAAGAAGCTTAAAAAGAAATTTGAGCGGACGAGAGTAGTTAAAGAACTTCGTGATAGGCAAAAATTCACAAAACCTTCTGTAATTAAAAGACAAATTAAATTACGCGCTATTTATCGTGAGCGGATGCAGAACGATTAACATGCATGTTTCCTTTATTTAATAATCGTTTGACTTAGATCAACACGTAATGAATGTGTTTTGAAGAGGATACAGATGTTTAAGGAGAGTTTTATTCAATACATCAGATCCGAAAAACGATATTCTCGCCACACTATAATTTCATATAGATGTGATCTGGATCAATTATTCTCCTTTTTAATTAAAGAATTTAATTGTTCAGATCCTAAGCAAGTGAGTTTTGATATGTTACGATCATGGATTGTTTCCTTATTGAATAATAATCTCACTGCACGTTCTGTTAATAGGAAAATTGCAACTATTCGTTCATTTTATAAATTCATGTTGATTGAAAAGCACATTGAACAATCTCCTGCTGTAGATATTGTTTCAATTAAAAATTCAAAGAAGCTGCCAGAATTTGTGAGTCAAAATAACATGGATATGCTGATTGATAATATTAAATTTAATGATGATTTTATTGGACTTAGGGATAAGTTGATCTTAATGATGTTTTACTACACAGGAATCAGATTATCTGAATTAATAAATATAAAAATGACGGATTTAGATATCTCTGAATGTTCCATTAAAGTGTTAGGTAAAAGAAATAAAGAACGCATCATCCCTTTCGGGATAGAATTAAAAAAACAGATTTTGCAATACATTGAAAAAAGGAATAAAATTGAAATTATGAATAATTTCTTATTTGTTACAGAGAAAAACACAAAATTGTATAATAAACTAGTATACAGACTCGTTAATCAATACTTAGGATATGTTACTTCTTTAAAGAAAAAAAGTCCACATGTTTTACGGCATACATTTGCAACCCATATGTTGAATAATGGTGCAGATATTAATTCTATAAAGGAAATTTTAGGGCATTCAAATCTTTCTGCTACAGAGATATATACGCATAATACATTTGAGAAATTAAAAAAAACATATAAACAATCACACCCAAGGGGTTAAAATGTAAATTATGGAAGTTGAAATTCATACGCTGCATTTTGATGCAGATGCTAAATTGGAAGATTTCATAAAATCAAAATTATCAAAAATAGACAAGCTGTCTGATCATATTATATCAGGTGATGTTACTCTGAAGTTGAACAACTCAAAAACTTTAAATAATAAAGTTGTGGAGGTTAAATTAAATGCTCCAGGGAAAGATTTCTTTGTTAGAAAACAATCAAAGACATTTGAAGAAGCCATTGATGCCTCTGTGTCTGCTTTAAAAAAACAGCTTGAAAAATACAAGAAGAAAAACTGTTAAGTAATTCCTGATCAACAGAAATTACAATTTCTTTTTGAAAAAAGAGTTGAATTGTTTTGGCAATACTTGAAACTTTAATACATTTGCAGTCCTTTTTTAAGGAAGATTGTTTTTTGTTTGATGATATTCATTTGGCAGCCAGGTAGTTATGCCATTGCCGGTGTAGCTCAGTTGGCCAGAGCAGCTGATTTGTAATCAGCGGGTCAGGGGTTCGAATCCCTTCACCGGCTCGTGTTCTTTATGTATTGAAACTTTTGGGGGTGCTGGGGAGATACCGAAGCGGTCAAACGGGGCAGACTGTAAATCTGTTGGCTACGCCTTCGTAGGTTCGAATCCTGCTCTCCCCACAAGAATATTAGCGGGAGTAGCTCAGTTGGCTAGAGCATCAGCCTTCCAAGCTGAGGGTCGCGGG
>CAZUDW010000123.1:0-7058 GCA_964619305.1 uncultured Flavobacteriales bacterium | reverse complement strand
TCCTGGTAATCCTTATAAACAGTCTGTGAAGTGGCTGTGAAAGAAGAGAAGAATACGCACAAAACAAGTAAGATCGAAAATAGACAGTAACGTTTTTTCATAATAGATATTTATTAGTTGAAAATTTACTATTGAGCTGTAAATTTAAATATTTTTTAATCTTGTATGAAAAATATCCAAATTATTTAACGTATTTCTTGAAATCCTGATTTGGATATTATTAATGTTAACAATTCGTTAACAGGACTTTAAATTTCATTCTTTATCTTGCGCCAATGTTTTATTTAGTTTTTAAGATGTTGCCATACATTTGTTGACAAGTTAAATTTGTATAAGAACATATTTCAAGATGAAAAAACTGTTAATTTTATGTGTTTCCGTTCTGCCCACTTTAAATACTATAGCTAAAGGAGGCCATTCCATAACAATTAAATTAAAAGGAATTGCAGACACATCAGTATATCTTGCCAATTATTACGGACCGAAATTATACTATACGGACACAGCCAAGGCAGATGAGAACGGGCTTTGTAAATTTGAAGGAACTGACACATTGCCGGGTGGTATTTATGCCATTATTTTCCCAGATAAAAAGAACTATTTTGAGTTCATCGTTACGGAACAGCATTTTCATATTGAAACAAGTGCCGAAGACATTCTTGGAAGCATGAAAGTGAAAGGGAGCAAGGAAAATGCTCTCTTTTTTGAGTATTTAAAGTTCATTGATAAAAAACAACTTGAGGTAGAAAACCTAAAAAAGTCGCTTTCCAAGTTAGAAGAATCAGATATTAAAGACTCAATCGAAATTGTTAAGAATCAACTAAATGAAATCAACAAAAGTGTTAAAGACTACAAACTGAAGTTTATAAAAGATCACAAAGGATCATTTGTAGCTAAAATATTCCTTGCTTCAAAAGAGCCTGAAGTACCTGAAGAAGCCGACATTCAGAAAGAATTAAGTGCTGACTCCCTGTTTAAATTTCATTATTTTAAGAAACACTACCTCGATGACATAGATTTCTCTGATGACAGGCTGGTAAGGTCGCCTGTTCTACATAATAAGATAGAACATTACATTAAAAAACTGACCATGCAAACGCCAGATTCTATTGATGCTGCTGCTGATTTCCTTGCAAAAAAATCCAGGAAGAATAAAGAGGTGTTTAAATATGTCGTTCATTATATAACAAGCCAGTACGAACGATCCAATATCATGGGGATGGATGCAGTATTCGTACATATGGCAGAGAAATATTATATGGCAGGGGAATGTTTTTGGATGGATTCGACACAGTTGGCAAAGCTCGTTGAACGGGCTATGACATTAAGCCCACTTCTGATTGGGAAAACAGTACCCAACATGACTTTACAGGACACCAGTGGGATATGGCATATTTTACACAAAGTGGAAAGTGATTATACAATATTATACATCTGGGATCCTGATTGCGGTCATTGTAAAAAAGAAACACCCAAACTGAAGAAATTATATGAGAAATATCACGATCAGGGAATTGAAGTCTATGCAGTAAGTACACAACTTGATAATAAAGAGTGGAAAAAATATATCAGGGAGAATCAGTTGAACTGGATAAACGTTTCAGACAGTCCGGAATATCCTTCCAACTTCCGTGATATATTTGATGTATTCAGCACACCAATCGTGTATCTGCTTGATAAGGATAAAAAAATACTGGCTAAAAGACTCAGTATTGAACAACTGGATGATTATCTTTCAAAAAAGCTAAAGCTGAACAAGGATTGACAGATTCAAATCTTTTTATTAATACCTTATCATAAGATGTTGTTTGCTTAGTTCCTTTCTTAAATATACCAATCCAATCCTAAACAGGTCAACAGACAAACTCACTCTGGGATGTGTGCTTATTTCTTTCCAGGCTTCCAGCATGCCTGCGGACCATCTGATATCATCAAAAACAATTATGCTGTCATTGGCACATTTGCTCAAAATCTGTTTAAAATAAGCAATAGTCGCCTCTTTATTATGGTTACCATCAATGAATACCAGGTCAGTATGCGGTAAATCAGCTAAAACCAAAGGCAGCTTGTCTTCAAATCTACCACAGATTACATCAATATTACTTAATCCTAGTAATGTGTGATTTTTTCTTGCCAGGGCACATAAATCAGGATTGCCTTCAATACTTTTAATGACAGCATTTTCCGACCCTGCTGCCATAAAGATTGAACTAAAGCCTGCTGCAGTTCCAAGTTCGAGGATGTAATGTGGCTTGTAATGTTGAGCAATCCTGTAAAGTAACAAACCGTACTTTACAGATACGGAAGATGTTCTTATTTTTTTTCCAAGAGAATTATTGGAGTTTGTTCTATAGGATCCTACCCCAAAATCTACAAGTGTAATCTGAGTGTTATCCGACCTTTGAAGCTTATATAACATCAGAATCCGATCATAACTGCCAGGCTTCTTTTCAGACCTGAGAACATTATTATAAAGCTCAAATACAAAAGGGGAATGAAGTGAGTGTGCGCTCTGAGCATACCACAAGTAATGAATATATTTCAAAAACAGTGAAAACCGATTCATATACCTGCCGAAAGTAATAATAATGCTTTTGAGTAAACAGCTTGGGGAACACCGCTACCGCATTGCCTCTGTTTTTATACATTTGTTCTATGATTAAATCTCTTGCATTTATTATTATTTTTATTGTTTTTAGTTGTTGTTCTTCGGGACAAAACACTAATCAGACCGTTATGAAAGAAAATTTTGCACTTGTGATCCATGGGGGAGCCGGCACCATTTTAAAGAAAAACATGACACCTGAAATTGAAAAAAATTATAAAGACAAACTCCTTGAAGCAATTAATACCGGATACAGCATATTAGAAAAAGGGGGAAGCAGTATAGAATGTGTTGAGAAAGTGATCAGGATACTGGAAGACTCCCCCCTTTTCAATGCAGGCAAAGGTGCTGTTTTTACGAATGAAGGAACCAATGAAATGGATGCATCCATCATGGATGGAAAAACATTAAATGCCGGAGCAGTAGCGGGAGTTAAAACAATAAAAAACCCGATCAGTGCTGCCAGGCTGGTGATGGAAAAGTCTCCTCACGTAATGCTGGCAGGAAAAGGCGCTGAGGCTTTCGCAAAGCATAACGGGCTTGAAATTGTTGATCCCTCCTATTTTTATAATGAAATACGTCATCAACAATGGTTGAAAGTAAAACAGCAGGAAGAAGAAAAAGAACAGAATGATGAAAATGGAGGCTATAACCTACCGGGTAGTTCTGAGACTGAATTTAACCTGAATATTGAAGGAGATGATCAACATTATGGTACAGTTGGTGCAGTAGCGCTGGACCGTATGGGAAACATTGCTGCCGGCACATCCACCGGTGGCATGACAAACAAAAGGTGGGGGCGGATTGGGGATTCCCCCATTATTGCAGCAGGCACATATGCCGACAACAACAGTTGCGGTGTATCATGTACCGGACACGGGGAATACTTTATCCGCACTGTCGCAGCTTATGATGTTGCTGCAAGGATGAAATACCTTCACACCGGTGTTCAGGAAGCAGCCGGACAAGTTATTCACGGCAAACTGGAAGAGCTTGGCGGTAAGGGTGGCATTATAGCCATGGATGCTGAAGGAAACATTGCAATAGAATTCAACACCACCGGGATGTATCGCGCTTCAATTTCCAGCAACAGTAAAGCGATGGTTGCCATTTATAAATAACAGTAATTGAAATCCTTTGTAAACACGATTCTGAAGTTATTCCTCACACTTTTAATACTTATGTGTATCATATATGAAGAGTGTTTTTCCCAGAAATATTATGCAGGAAATGGTAAAACTATCAAATCCTCGATCACCGATCAGAAGATCAAAAGAAATTATCGCTTATACCTGCCGGAGAATTACTTTCCTTCAAAAGCAATGCCACTGCTCATTGTTCTGCACGGACGTTTTGGAACTGGAAAAGGAATGATTCGATTTGCAGCTTTCAATCCACTTGCAGATAAAGAAGGTATTATTATTGCTTACCCTGACGGATATAAAAGATCATGGCATGATGCCCGCAACCACGGACCTGCAAGCGACAAAGGCATTGATGATGTGGCTTTTATTTCAAGACTTATTGACACCATCTCTGCCCGTTATGCTGTTGACAGAAGCAGAGTTTATGTTGCAGGCATGTCCAACGGTGGATTTATGGCGCTCACGCTTGCCTGCGCATTGCCGGATAAAATTGCTGCTGTGGCATCTGTTACCGGAAGTATGGCTCCTGATCCCGGCAGCTGGTGCAAACCCGATAAAGCAGTTTCCATCCTGCTTATACCCGGAACCATGGATCCCATCGTCCCGTTCACCGGAGGCGAAATATCAAATGGAAACAAAACGATTGCTTTCAGTGCAGTGGCAGATTTCTGGGCTGAGAACAATAAATGCAACAAAGCTCCTGTGCTGATTAACCTGCCTGATAACTTCAATGACGGGACAAGTGTCAGAAAAATTTTCTACACAGCTTGTGAACAAAATTCAACAGTGGAAATGTACTGCATCACAGGAGGCGGGCACACATGGCCCGGTGGTTTGCAATATCTCCCGGAAGCAAGGATAGGCAGGGTTTGTAAAGAGATTCAGGCCGAAGAGATCATTGTTCATTTCCTGCTGCAACATCAAAATCCCCGCTAAGCTTATGATAATGAAATATTTCCTGTTGATCCTGCTTGTTGTCATATCATACCAAAAGATGGCATACACACAACTCAACACATGGAAATCATATTACAATCGTGCCAATGAACTCAACAATCAGGGCAAATATCTTGGCGCTTACCACGATGCTAAAATGACGGTTAAAATTGCGAAAAACACTTTTACCGAACACCAGCGCCAACTGGCCGATTCCTACAAGCTGTTATCTTCGGTATGTTATGCGCTTGGGAAATATCATGAAGCCGAAATAAATTCAAGAGAAGCCATCAAGGAAGACAACATCCTCTACCCTGTTCCGGGCTTGCATGCTGCTGAAACATTGAAGGGCCTTGCCATGGTGTATCATGATTACGGAAGGTACAGGGAGTCTGAAAAGCTGTATCTCAGGGCATTGGAGAGCATCGCAGACACTTTGGGCAAATCATCCCTGGAGTATTCTTCCACCATGGGCGACCTTGCTGAGTTGTATAAGACGATGGGAGATTATCATGCCGCTGATTCCCTTTATCACAAAGCCATTGCCATCAGCAGGAAAATAAAAGACGGGGAAAATCTCTACTACTCCACCGACCTCAACAATCTCGCTTCATTGTACCAGGAAGAAAAAAAATACGATCTCTCCTCCTCATTATATATAGAAGCTATGCACATAGACACTCATTTACTGGGCACGGCACATCCCAGATTTGCCAACCTGCTCAACAATATGGGCACACTCCGCAGGGAAGAGGGCAGATACAGGGAAGCCGATTCCCTTTTCAGGTATGCACGCAGTATTTACAAATGGAACCCGGGTCAGGTGCATCCCTATTTCGCTTCTGTGCTGGGAAATATGGGGCTAAACTATTTCCTGCAGAAAGACTATAAGAAGGCAAAGAAATTCTACAAACGATCTAAGAAACTGATGGGGAAAGCCCTCACCAAAGATCATGTATATTACGGGAAATGTCTCTACCTGCTCGGAAAGTTGTATGCCTCAACCGGTGATGCAAAAAAAGCAGAAGATAACTACATTAATGCACTGAAAATATATGAAAATTCGCTGGGAAAGGAGCACCCCAAACTGGCACCTTTGCTCGAAGACATTGCTGTCTTGTTCAAAACAAGCGGCAAGCGGCAATATTCCTGGGAGTTGATGGAAAACAGAGCCAAAGCCATCAGAGAGAAATACGATCCGGAATAAATAAAAAGAAATTCCTTTTGGCTGTCTCCAAAGATGTTTCCATTACCGGCAAAGCGCCCGATTATTCAAGGTAAAAGCCCATGCCTTGTCCTGATTAAAGTCTCTTCTGTTTGGAAAAACCGAAAAATTTGTTATATTTGTATTACTCAACTTTAAATCAAACATCATGGCACGACTAATTTTCCCCGATGACTTGCAGCAGCAAACCGACTTGCTGGGCATTGTGAAAACCAAACACGACAACGAAGGAGCGAAATCCGTTCTCATTCCGCTGCTTGCCGAAAAAAATATTGTCCTCGCTGACGATCAGAAGGCAATGAACGATGCCGAAAAGCAGGAAGCCGCACAGCAACTGCTCACCAAGCAGGCAGAAAACTACGTGCAGTTGCGCGATCTGAAATCCGAACCCACCTTTAAACACATCAGAGGCAGTTTCCAGTTTTTAAAATCCCTGTTCAAACCCAATGTGCAGAAACTGGGCGACTGGGGAGCCACGGTGGATAATAAAAACCGCATTGTGTATCCGCCTGAATTTGCAGAAATGGTAGAAATTTTCCGCAAGATGAAGGCAAAGCACGACAGTTACCCCGCAAACAAAAGCCCCTTGCAGCCCTTCTTAAACGAACAGAATATTGACCTTGCTGCCGATGATAAAGCATTGAAAGAAGCGGAAAAAAACGAGCAAAAACAACTGCAAACCCGCAAGGATTCGGAGAATGCAACCCAGCAACGGAACAAATTGTGGCAGCCCGTAACCGCTCACCTGAAAGATATTGGCAATTATTTAATGAAACTTTTTTCGGGCGAAGAAAAAAAGGCAGGCGAATGGGGATTTACCGTTGACGACTCGCCCCGTGCACCAAAAGAAAGGACAAGCACGATTAAAATTTCTTCTCAAAAGACACTCAAAGGAATCGTCATCGGCAGCACTTTGAAAAACATAGGCACAGTTCCTGTTAATATATATAAAGGAACTACTACTACCGGCACACCCGCCATCGTAAAAGCCGGGCAAATGCTGGGGATAATAAAAGGATTCAGTACTGTTACCGTGGTTAATCCTTCGGCTGTGCAAAGTGCAAAAGTAAAGACATTAATGAGCGGTGGATGATGTGAAATTAAGACAAAAACATGTGAAACTGCCTAAAAAACATGTAAAATTAAG
>CAZUDW010000122.1:0-7411 GCA_964619305.1 uncultured Flavobacteriales bacterium | reverse complement strand
AAAAAGTTAATAGTTTAAGTGAAATAGCTAATGCCCAACGGTGTGTTCACTAACCACTCTTCTGAGCCATTTAAGCATTAAGAATATCATTGCTGCTGCCAGCAATGCACCTCCAAAGTTGATGAGGAAGAAATAAGCTTTGAAATCAATCGCATCCCAGAGACTTGAAATCACACCGGACAATTTGTTCCCGATAGCAGTGGAAAGAAACCATCCACCCATCATCAGGGCGGTGAAACGCGGAGGGCTTAATTTGGAGACAAGCGAAAGGCCCATGGGACTTAGAAACAACTCTCCTATGGTAACAACGAAATAAGTTCCGATCAGCCAGAGCCCGCTGACTTTCACAGTGCCATTATCGCTTGCAAATACTGCCCCGACCATCACAAGGGTTGAAAGAGCAGTTATTACAAGTCCCCAGGCAATTTTGGATGGTGTTGAAACCGGTTTCCTGCGTATCTGCAGGAAATGGAAAAACCCGACAACAAGAGGCGTAAGCAAAATAATGAAGAAGGGGTTGATGGACTGGAACAGTTCTGTTGAGATCAGTTTGAGTTTGCTGCCTGTTGCAGGCCACTCGTCTTTTGGCAGATTGAGCAAATAAGCATTTGGCATCAGTTGCTTCATCGGTTTGCCATCCTGATCGTGCAACTCCTTGCCATGACCGTCTGTGACTACGACCTCTTTCATTGAATTATCTACTTCCTGTATCATGCCCATTGTGCCGGCTATAGAAGCCAGTTGTTCGGGCAATTTCCTGTTTGTATATTTTTCAGCCCAGTTGGTCAGTGCCGAGCCGTTCTGATGAAAGATAGCCCAAAAGATAACAACCACACCGAAGATAGAGAGCAGGGCACCAAGAGGTTGTTTATCGCTTTTTGATGCTTTGATATACAGAGACAGATAAAACAGAACTATTGGAAGTGTAGCGAACAGAAAAGCGTCTGTAGTGTCAGATCCAAATAAGTTGCCCGGGATGATCCATCCAAGTGTTCCTGCAATAGCCGCAGGGAAAAGGACAACACTTAATATCTTACCAACCGGCATGTCATTACTCTGTGTCGGTTTTCTTACATCAGCGGCTTTATAAGACCTGTTTCCCGACCAGAACCACAGCAAGCCGACAAACATACCTGTTCCTGCAGCAGCAAAAGCATAACCCCAACCGAAATGATTGCGGAGATATGCAGCTACGAAATTGCAAACGAAAGCACCAATATTGATCCCCATATAAAATAAGTTGTAGCCAGAGTCCTTATTCTCCAGGTATTTTGGATCATTGTACAAATTGCCAAGCAGCGTGGAAATATTGGGTTTGAAAAATCCATTGCCAAGGATGATCAGCAGAAGAGAAATAAAAAATGCAGTATTGCCGGGCAATGCCAATCCTATGTATCCTATACCCATAAGGCAACCTCCAATACTGATTGCCAGCCTGTATCCGAGCAACCTGTCTGCAAGTAATCCCCCGATGAAAGGAGTCAGGTAAACAAGTGCAATGTATGTTCCATAGATATCAGAAGCTTTTGCAAATGTGAACCCTTTTCCACCTGTGGCAGTGGGATCCACCATATAAAGCACAAAAATTCCAAGCATCAGGTAATACCCGAAACGTTCCCACATTTCAGTAAAGAAAAGTATAAGAAGACCTGAAGGATGTTTTCTTTTAGCTGATCTTTCCACAGATTGATTATCTTGTGGCAGCCATCTTAATGAATGCCTTTCATGAATTTATTCAGAATAGGTGATAATAACAACAACATCGCTCCTGATCCCAACATCAGGTAGGTGATAAATGGGTATAATTCAAAATTAAAGCTATTCAATATTGATTTTAGCATGCCTGCCATATAGTTTCCAAGTGCAAAACTTGCCATCCACACCCCCATCATTATCGATACAATTTTAGCAGGAGATAATTTTGTGACCATTGATAGCCCGATAGGAGAGAGCAACAGTTCCCCTATTGTCAACAACACATATACTGTAACAAGCCACATCGAACTGACCAGGGTGCCGTCAGCAGAGTTATTAGATGCCATTGTCATAAGGTAAAAAGCAAAAGCACCGATAAACATGGCCAAAGCAAATTTCAAAGGCGTCCTTGGGTTTAGTTTAATTTTTGATAATTTGATCCATAATATGGAAAAAAGCGGAGCAAGTGTAACAATTGCGATGGGATTAATATTTTGGAACCATGTGGCAGGCATTTCCCAACCAAAGAAAATACGGTCTGTATTATCTCTTGCAAAAAGGTTGAAGGTGCCTCCTGCCTGTTCAAAGCCGGCCCAAAAAACAATATTGAAGAAGGCAAGCACCAAAATAACGATCACACGGGTCCATTCAGTACTTCCGCTGGTTCCTTTAAAAATGGAATATAACAGCATCCCGCCTCCGGCAATGGCTAATATCCAGATGATTACAGATTGAATAGTAGATGGAACCGAACTCCAAAAAAGCAGCACTCCAACCACCAAAACAATATTGGCAAGAGTCATCAGCAATATGTCTCTCCAGTCTTTAATAATCAAATTTGTGTGTCCTTTATCTGCAGCTTTTGGAGGTAAACCAAGTGTGCCTAATTTATTCATCCTGACATAAAACCAGATAACACCTATTACCATTCCTATTCCAGCGGAGAGATAACCGTATGGCCAACCAACTCTTTCTCCCAGTGTTCCTGCAATAAAAGGGGAGAGGAATGCGCCAATATTGATACCCATATAAAAGATTGTGAATCCTCCATCTTTTCGTGGATCATCATTATCATACAGATCTCCGACAATAGTGGATATATTGGGTTTGAAAAATCCATTACCTAATATCAATACACCCAAACCGATATAAAATAACAGCAGACGGGAAGGTTCATCAGGAGTGAAGAATTTAACTGCACTTGCTGTCAGCAGGAATTGACCAATAGCCATTGTTAATCCTCCGATAAATATTGATTTTCTTTGACCAATCAATTTATCGGCAAACCAACCGCCAATAAGAGGTGTTAGGTAAACCAGACCTGTAAATAGTGCATATATCTTCAGAGAATCTTCTTCGCTCATCCCGAAGCCTCCGGTGACCAATTCAGCTGTGAGGAACAAGGTCAATAATGCACGCATTCCGTAATAGCTGAATCTCTCCCACATTTCGGTAAAAAACAGCACGTATAATCCTCTGGGATGTTTTTGGCTTTTCTGGTTCATCGGTTCTTTATTTTAAAACGGTGGCTAAATTAATAAAATAAATTACAGATTATTAATGATGAAATTTGTCATTTTTGTGTAAAGATGCAATCGTGCATTTCCTCCATAAATACTATGATTTCTGTTTGGATAAATACTCAAATCGAATTGCACGTTATTTTTAATCATTGCATTAATCATCTCCACACTGTTTTGAAAATGCACATTGTCATCTGCAATTCCGTGAACCAAAAGGAATTTCCCTTTTATTCTGTTAACAAAGTTGATGGGAGAATTGTCATCATAACCTTTCGTGTTCTCTGCCGGTGTCTGCAAATACCTTTCGGTATAAATCGTATCGTAAAACCGCCAGTTCGTTACAGGTGCAACGGCAATGGCAAGTTTAAAGACATCTGAACCTTTTGAGATACATAATGAAGACATATAACCGCCATAACTCCAACCCCAGATTCCAATTCTCTGACGATCAACGTATGGCAGGGATCCAAGATATTTGGCAGCTTCGATCTGGTCGATTAATTCCAGATGTCCAAGCTGTTTGTAGGTGCAGTTCTTAAAGTCTCTCCCTCTGGCTCCAGTACCTCTGTTATCTACCGATGCTATAATGTATCCTTTCTGTGCCAGCATAGCATGCCAGATGTAATTCCCCGATGCCCAGTTATTTGTAACGGTCTGAATGCCAGGGCCACCATAGACATACATCAATACCGGATAAGATTTTGTTT
The DNA here is from genome assembly GCA_964619305.1 of uncultured Flavobacteriales bacterium. Taxonomy (GTDB): domain Bacteria; phylum Bacteroidota; class Bacteroidia; order Flavobacteriales_H; family CAZUDW01; genus CAZUDW01. The sequence continues at coordinate 3,486 of CAZUDW010000122.1, read as the reverse complement.
CGTCAAAGTCAAACGGTTTAATCATCCATCCATTCAATTTGATTCCTTCTGAAGTCTGAAAAGTGAAAAATTCTTTTCTAGGCATATTAAATTCAGAAAGTGTTGCCTTCAAACCGGAATTATCAATTAAAGTTCGAATTGTTTTTCCACCGGAGTTGTGAAGTGTAATAGTTTCTGTTGTATTGGCATCGCTTGAATGTAAGACATAATATTTGAAGCTTTTGCTGAACTCGGCATCATTCCACCCGTTGGTAATATTTAACCGCTTTTTTGAGGAACCATCAAGTTTGATTGAATACACATTCCTATTGATTGGTGAATCTTCAGAAGATTGATAGTACAACAGACCTTCCTTTTCGTTGATACCGTAAAATTTGGTGACATCCCAACTCCCTTTTGTAATCTGCCTGATTTTTTGCCCCTGCATGTTATAAAGGTAGATATGATTAAACCCGTCAGATTCACTTGTCCAGATAAAAGAACTCCTGTCATCCAGGAAAGTCAGATTATCGGTTATATCTATGTAAGTATCACTTGTTTCATTGAGAATCGTTTCAGATTTTCCATTTGAAGCATGAATCAATACCAATTCCAGTTTGTTCTGATGACGATTCATTTTAATAACAGAAAGTAAGTTGGGGTCTTTTGTCCATTTTATTCTTGGAATATATTCGAAATCATCTCCAAGATTTGCTTTTATAGTTTTCTCGTCTTTCAGGTTAAAAAGATATATGCCCACCCTGGAATTATCTTCTCCTGCTTTTGGGTATTTGAACCGGTAATCTTCAGGATATAAGGACTTGAACATCTGCATGTCAAATTCTTTAACCCCGCTTTCATCAAATTTGTAATATGCAATTGTATTTCCATCAGGAGACCAGAAGAATGCTTTGTCAAAACCAAATTCTTCTTCATATACCCAATCTGTTGCACCGTTGATAATTTTATTGTATTCTCCATCATTGGTTACCTGTATTTCTTTTCCATTGTCCGGATACTTAATAAAAATGTTGTTATTTCTTACAAATGCAACTTTAGAACCTGTTGGAGAGAATGTTGCGTAGCGTTGTTTTTCTCCTTCAGAGAGAGGTGTCAGTTTCTTGCTCTTAAGATCATAGATATAATTCTTTTCTCTAGTAGAATGTCTGTATATTCTTTCTGTTTCAGTACTGATAAGCAGCTTGGTTTCATCAGCTGAAAAACTGTAATCCTCAATCGTAACAGGTTTATCTACGGAAGGTAAGATCAAATCATCACTTTTAACAATCGTAGAAACTTTTTTTCCTGTTTTATATGCATATTTGACTATCATCTGGCTGTCTTTATCCTGTTCAATATCGGTATAATACTGACCATCCTGCATCGAACGCATCCCGGAAAGATATTCGCCTCTGAATGTTCCTTTTGTCCATATATCATCTAACGAGATTTGTCTCTTTGTCTCTTTATTTGCCGATTTAGTTTGTGCATAGTTGTTTTGTTGATTGATCATCAATACAGCACAAAGAAAGTACGGTAAGTGCTTTAATATTTGTTTCATAGCATTGTTTGTAAATTTGCCCGAAATTAAAAAAATAGGATAAAGTGCTTATACCATTTAATAAAGTAACACCACAGGTAGTAGATCAACTGGTTTCTTTTTGTGGTAAAGAACATGTTCTTTTTGATAAGAAAATCCTTCAGAAATATGGGCAGGATGAGACGGAAGACCTTTTATTCCCCCCGGAAGTGGTAGTAAAACCATCTTCTCCTGAAGAGATTGTGATGATAATGAAACTATGCAATAAAGAAAATATTCCTGTTACACCCATCAGTGCCAGAACCGGATTAAGCGGTGGGGCATTGTCTGTCTTTGGAGGTGTTGGCATTTCAATGGAAAGATTTAACAGGATAATTGATATTGATGAATCAAATCTGCAAGCTACAGTAGAACCAGGTGTAATCACACAGGTATTTCAGGAAGCTGTGCAGGAAATAGGATTGTTTTATCCACCGGATCCTGCAAGTCGTGGTAGTTGTTCAATAGGAGGGAATCTGGCAGAAAACTCTGGAGGACCAAAAGCTGTGAAATATGGGGTCACTAAAGACTATGTGTTAAACCTTCAGGTTGTGTTGCCTAACGGGGAGATCATTTGGACGGGTGCAAATGTTTTAAAAAATAGCACCGGATATAATCTGACACAGTTATTTGTCGGTAGCGAAGGAACTTTAGGAATAATTACAAAAGCTGTTTTCAGATTGATACCTTATCCTAAATATGACATGCTGATGCTTGTCCCTTTTTTGCGGCCGGAAAAAGCGTGTGAAGCTGTTTCTGCAATTTTCAAAGCAGGTATTGTTCCTTCTGTTTTGGAATTTATGGAGCGAGATGCGATTGATATGAGTATGAAATATTTAGGAAACATTTCGTTTGATATCAGGGATGAACATTTGGCTCATTTAATCATTGAAGTAGATGGTATGCATCAGAAAGTATTATTTGAGGAGTGTGATCGGATATATGAGATAGTAAAAAAATATGATTGTGATGAGATGCTTATTGCAGAGAATTCCGATCAGAAAGATAAGTTGTGGAAACTCAGACGGCATGCAGGAGAAGCCGTAAAAGCACATTCCTTATATAAAGAGGAGGATACAGTTGTTCCCAGATACCGCTTGCCTGATCTGTTAAAAGGGGTCAAAGAAATCGGAAAAGAATATGGATTCAGGAGTGTTTGTTATGGACATGCAGGTGATGGCAACCTTCATATCAATATCTTGAAAGAAGACATTGATGATGACAAATGGAATAGAGAATTACCAATTGCTGTCGGTAAAATTTTTAATCTTACCGTATCCCTTGGGGGAACAATATCAGGAGAACATGGCATTGGATGGACACAAAGGCAATATCTTCCAATTGCACTTGGCGAAGAAGAAATCAGGTTACAGAAAGCTGTAAAAGCAGTATTTGATCCAAAAAATATCCTTAACCCTGGGAAAATATTTATTGATTAAAGCGGATAAGCTTATTATTCTTGTTGTAATATAAGAACTGTATTTCCTTTACAAATCACTGAATTGTACAACTAAATAATCTTTAGTTAAAGTCAAAATATTAAAAGTGTAATTGCACTTGTTGATAGTCAGATCTATCATGTTTTCATTTTTCATCCATGTTCCGATTTGTTGGTCTGTGTTTTCACACCATCTCCAATCTTTAAATATTATTTCATTGTTTTCTTTGAAGACAAGGTGACAATATTTAAAATCAGGATTAACATCAATACCTGGTACAGGAATGTATTTGTTCAATCTGAAAGCAATTATTTTATGATCAATATCTGATTCATGGGGAGATTCATACCATGAATTCATCAAATGAGATTTGTTTCCGGATTGAGAAAAAGATAGAAACGGTATTGCAATTGCAATCAATATTATCGTTTTCGTAATACTTTTCATTTTATTTATATTTAAATAGACAATTAATGATGCTTACCTCAC
>CAZUDW010000121.1:0-7687 GCA_964619305.1 uncultured Flavobacteriales bacterium | reverse complement strand
CACCCTGCAACACACACCCTGCAACAGCATTTAGCTAAAAGTACTTATATGACAAATGATGTAACTTTTTCAGCTAAACTTCTTTTAATCCCTCTCTGTGTTTTGAATGACGAGCAAACGATTATTCCGATGGGCTTAAATCAGTTGGTGCAGCAGGAAGCAGAAAATGCTTAGTAAAAACGTAAAGCACCGAAGGAAGTTTACGGAATTCTATTCCCCTTCCTTGATGATAACACCTTTGGCCTCGAATGCAAGGGATACTTCAGGTTCGGTAATGGCTGCTATTTCCTCTGCCGATTTGCCATCGTCTTCGGCATAGTGTTGGAGGATTTCAACCGTCAGCGTATCAAAGTAGGCTTTGCCTTCAAAGATGGCTGTTTTGCCTTCGGCTCCTTCTTTGGGAACAAAAAAACCGTAGTCCTTGAATCTTACCTTCAATTTCTGGTCTTCACCAAGGTCAATGTCCATCCAGCAGCCCTTTTTGGAGCAGGTTGCCAAAATGCTTCCTTTTACTTTTACATCGACTGAGTCTTTGCCTTCCATGAAGGCGGTAAGTTCAGATGCCGGCATGGCCCCATCTTCAGTGATTGCTTCCCCGAAATTTCCGGTGGTTTGAATTTCTTCTTTCACAGCAACAGTATCTACTGCTTCCTGGTCGTTTTCTTCTTTAGCTTCCTGGTTGCAGGAAAATGTCGTGGCAGCTATTGCCATTAATAGGATTATCTTTTTCATATGATTTGGTTTTGTTATGTGCTCAAAAATAGGATTTTTAAAATTTTTCTACCTTACCTTTTTTCTGTGTTGCATCAAGGGAAAAGAACAGAAAAGAGTGTGGAATCCCTGTTCTTTTTTAAAATATCAGATTAGGCAGCTAATGGGCAGGCAAAAGGTATATTATGAAAAAGCGTATATTTGACCACTGATTAATAAAACAAAACTGATGAAAACTTATCTTATCCTGATTTTTACTGCTGTAGTAATGAATGCTTATTGCCAGGAAGAAAAGACTGCTGATAGTAGCAGTGAAATCGGTAGTGATATACCTTCAGATTCAAAGACCGACAAAGCTGATCAAATGATTTTAGATATCAACCTTGACTTACTGCCTGATGCACCGGATAGTGTTAAGTTTGAATATTTTTCCAGGGGTGTTGGACTGAATCTGCTTTATGATCTGCCATTTGGTAAGGGGAATGTCGGTGTTGCTTTTGGTCTTGCTTTGAGTGTGCACAATTATTTCAGCAATGCAATTGTTGTGAACCAGGTTGATACTGTGGACAATAGCATCTATTCGGTCTTGCAACCTTTTGACAGTGATTATAATTATAAGAAAAACAAATTGTCTGTTGCATACCTTGATGTGCCTTTGGAATTGAGGTTCAGAACGAATGAAAACAGCAATGGCAAACGTTTTAAGATATTTGCGGGTGGCAGGATAGGATACAATATCAACACGCACAGCAAGCTGATAGATGATAATGGCAAGTATAAAGGATATGATGAAACCAATATCAATCCTTTCAGGTATGGTGTTTCTTTCCGGCTTGCATATGGGAATGTCGGTTTGTATGCCTATTATGGGTTATCTACCTTATTTGAAGAAGGAAAGGGCGTGAAACTCAGTCCTATCTCTGCGGGTATTTCTGTGTTTTTATTCTGATCAGCCAAGGTTGTAGATCAGGGAACAAAATTCACATCCAAAACCCAGTACAAATCCTGCATATATTTCCTGTGGTTTGTGGGCGTTAAGTTTCAGGCGGGAGCTTCCTATAATTCCGGCAAGCAGAATGAGTGGGATAATTATTGGCATCAGATTGATTTTCATTATAACAGAAAAAGCGATGATCGCTCCGGTAACGCCTCCCATCCCTGTTGTGTGTGCACTGATCTTTATAAATCCATTCAGAAGGATTAACATAACCAGGCAGAAGATTGCTCCAAAAATCATATTGTAAACAAGCTGTGAGGGTAAGTGTATTTGTCTAATCAGATAATAAGTGAAAAAATAAAAGAAAGATATCATGATCAGGGGGAACCATCGCTCTTGTCTATGAGTTAACAATAATGATGATATCATTTTTTTTCTCATGAGATAAGCCATGATGGTAACCGGGACAAAGATGGTATTGATAAAGAGGATGGCATAGATGGTCAATTTTGCCTCGTGTGAAACGGTGTAATTAATGTAAGTATCCTGATTGAATATAAGAAAAACAGCTGTAAGAGGCATCACAACGGGATGAAAAAGATAAGAAATGATTCTGGCTATTTTATCTTCCAAAGCGGGATGATTAAAAATCTTTTCTTAAGCGCGCTACCGGTATGTTTAACTGTTCCCGATATTTTGCAACAGTGCGTCTTGCAATGTTATATTTCTTCTCTTTGAGTAATTCCGTAAGCTTATCGTCTGTGAAAGGATGCTTTTTATCTTCATCATCAATCAGTTCCTGCAATATTTTTTTGACTTCTCTTGTGGAAGCCTCTTCTCCGTCATTAGTTGTAAGTGATTCAGCAAAAAAGTATTTTAACAGGAATGTCCCGTAAGGTGTTTGTACGTATTTGCTGTTTGCAACCCTTGAAATAGTAGATATGTCGAGATTCACTTTTTCTGCAATATCCTTCAGTATCATGGGGTTTAACCTGGTTTCGTCTCCGGTGAGAAAATATTCCTTTTGATATTCAAGAATAGCTTCCATGGTAGTGTAGAGCGTATCTTGTCTTTGCCTGAGGGCATCGATAAACCATTTAGCAGCATCGAGTTTTTGCTTTACAAACATGATTGCTTCTTTTTCGGCTTTTCCCGGTTTGTTCGCAGCGTTCATATAAGTCTCAAACATTTCGTTGTATCTCCGGCTGATTTTAAGTTCGGGAGCATTCCGTTGGTTCAGATCTAGCTGGATGTTATCATCCAGAACGGTAACAAAAAAATCAGGCACTATTTGTTCCACGCTTCTGCTTCCTCCACCAACTGAATTGCCGGGCTTTGGGTTGAGCTTTAGAATCTCCTCCATTGCAGCACGGAGTGCTTCTTCTCCAATTTCCAGCTTCTGCAATATTTTATTGTAGTGCTTTTTAGTGAATTCTTTGAAACAGTTTTCAAGAATTGTTTTGGCATTTTCAACAACTGTAGAAACGGGTTTGCGGTCAAGTTGAAGGAGAAGACATTCCTGCAGAGAACGTGCTCCTATTCCCGGAGGATCCAGGCTTTGGATAACAGTAAGCAATTCTTCAAGTTTCTTTTTTGTTACCGTTATATTGGCACTGAAGGCCAGGTCATCAACAATTGATTCTAACTCTCTTCTCAGGTAACCTGAATCATCTAAATTGCCAACCAGGTAAGAGGCGATCTGTTTGTCTTTTTCAGTAATTGATTGCAATCTTAATTGTGCTTCAACCAGTTCATTAAAACTCACTCTCAGTACAACAGGCATTTCTTGCTGTTCATCATCCTTGCTTCTGTTGCTGATGTTTAGTTGGTAATCGGGGGTATCATCGTCCATATAATCACTAAGATCAAATTCTTCTTCTGATTCAAATTCATCATCCCTTTCTTCATTTTGGTCTTCTTCATATTCGTATTCATCATCTCCGCCTTCTGCACCTTCATCTAAGGCAGGATTGGCTTCCAACTCTTCTTTGATTCTTTGTTCAAGCGCTACAGTTGGTAATTGCAGTAACTTCATCAACTGTATTTGTTGAGGCGAAAGTTTTTGTGTGAGCTTTTGCTGTAATTGTTGTTTAAGCATCTTTATTGTTATAATTTCTTAAAATTCTGCATTTTCCGGTGTTCTTGGAAACGGAATTACATCACGTATATTGCTCATACCGCTTACGAACTGAACCAGTCTTTCAAAGCCAAGACCAAAACCACTATGCACAACAGAACCAAATCTTCTCGTGTCAATATACCACCAGAGGGCGTCCATGTTCAATCCGACTTCTTTTATTCGGTTTTGCAATATGTCCAGGCGTTCTTCCCTCTGTGATCCACCGATTATTTCTCCAATGCCCGGAAATAAAACATCCATAGCTCTAACAGTTTTACCATCGTCATTTACCTTCATATAGAATGCTTTTATTGATTTGGGATAATCAGTTATGATGAGAGGTCGTTGGAAATGTTTTTCTACAAGGAAACGCTCGTGTTCAGACTGCAGATCACATCCCCATTCGCTGATGAGAAATGCAAATTTCTTTTTCTGGTTCGGTTTTGAGTGCTTAAGGATATCAATGGCTTCAGTATATGTGATTCTCATAAAATCATTATCCAATACAAAACGGAGGCGATCAATCAAAGACATGTTATGCCTTTGATGTTCAGGTTTTTTCTTATCATCTTCTAACTCCAGGTCATTTAAAAATGCCAGGTCGTCAGTACAATTATCAAGTGTATAATTCACTATGTATTTCAAAAAGTTCTCAGCCAAATCCATATTATCCGTGATATCATAAAAAGCCATCTCAGGCTCTATCATCCAGAATTCAGATAAATGTCGTGAAGTGTTTGAATTCTCTGCCCTGAATGTTGGACCGAAGGTGTACACTTCACCAAGAGCCAAAGCACCCAGTTCGGCTTCCAACTGACCTGAGACCGTGAGAAAAGCTTCTTTTCCGTAAAAGTCTTTCGAATAATCAACAGTATCATCTTCTTTTAAAGGAGGGTTTGCAGAATCAATAGTTGTTACACGAAACATTTCACCTGCCCCTTCACAATCAGATGCAGTTATAATCGGTGAATGAAAATATACAAACCCCAAGTCATTGAAAAACTTGTGTATTGCAAATGCAAGAGCATGCCTGATTCTCAGCACAGCAGAAAATGTATTTGTTCGGGGTCTGAGATGGGCGGTCTCTCGTAAAAATTCCATACTATGCTTTTTAGGCTGTAATGGATATAATGCTGGATCTGCCCTTCCGTGTAAGGTAATCTTGTCAGCATGTAGTTCAACGCTCTGCTTGCTTCCAAGGGATTTCTTTATTTGTCCTTCCACAGATATACATGTACCTGTGCTGATTTCTTTCAATAATGCATTGTTAAAATTAGCAGGATTTACTACCACCTGAAGATTGTGAATGACTGATCCATCATTCAAATTAATAAAAACAACGTTTTTACTATCCCTTTTTGTTCTGACCCAGCCTCCAATGCTGATGTCTTTATTAAACTCCGGACAATCCAATATAGCTTTAATTTTCGTTCGTTTCACGAATAACTGATTTATTATGCAAATTTAAATTTTTAGAATGTATTGGAATACTCCTCAATAAATTTAAAAACAACTACTAAAAAAGGAAACCGAGGAAACAACAATATCATTTTTTGTTTCCAAAGTTTATATATTTGCCGCATGACTGAGAAAAATGCAAAGATATTGTCAGAAGCAGAACAACTGTTCCTCAAATACGGGATAAAAAGCCTGACAATGAATGATATTGCAAGATCGATGCATATTTCAAAGAAAACATTATATAAGTATTGCAAGGATAAATCGGATTTAGTATGCCAGGTGATGAAGAACAAGTGTGATCGTGACAAGGAAATCATTGATAAAATCGTTTCAGAACATACCAATGCAATTGATGAGTTGATAGCCATAAACCAATATTTTTCCAAGTTGTTGCAAAGTATGCATCCTTCCATACATTATGACCTGGAAAAATATTATAAGGATGCATGGGAAATATTTGATAAATACCGGCACATACATTTAAAGGAAATATGCCTGGATAATCTTAGAAAAGGGGTTGATGGGGGTTTGTACAGAAAAGATTTGAATAAGGAGATCATATCCCGGTTTTATATTGCACGAATAGATTTGATGTTTGATGCGACAATTTTTTCACCCGATGACTATAATTTCTTTGATGTGAAGCAGGAAATTTTAAGTTATCATATTCATGGCATAGCGAGTGAAAAGGGATGTAAATATTTTGAATCATTGATAAAGAATCATAATGAATTGTAGAATTATTGTGTTATTGGCTGTGTTTGCATGGCAGATGTATTGCGTCTCTGCACAGGAAATAAAATCCTTTACCTTAAAAGAAGCAAAAGACTTTGCTTTGAAGAACAATAGTTCGATAAAAATGTCTCAGAACGATCTGCTCTCAGCAAGAATGAAAGTGCGGGAAACAACGGCAATTGGTCTTCCTCAGGTAAAAGGAAATATAAGCTATAAAGATTTTATAAAACAACCGGTGAGTCTTGTGCCTGCCGAATTTTTTGGAGGACAGGAAGGCACATTTGCTGAGATCACATTTGGCACTGAGCAGAATGCCACAGCAGAAATACAAGCATCCCAACTAGTGTTTGATGGTTCCTATATTGTAGGATTACAGACCACAAAAACTTTCCTGGAACTTTCTAAGCTTAATCTTGAGAAAACAGAACTTGACATTGAGAAACAAATAGCCCATTCTTATGCAACGGCTCTTTTAGCAGAAAAAAGTCGCGAAATCCTTTCTAAAAATATTGTCTTTATGAATGCAAACCTGGAAGAAACAAAAGAGATGTATAACAAGGGAATTCTTGATGTGCAGGATGTTGAGCAATTACAGTTGATGGTATCAGAGATGAGAAACAAGCTTGATGATGCTGACAGGCAACTGGCATTAAGTTATGACATGTTGAAATTAAATATGGGATTAAAGATCAATGACTCAATCCGGTTAAGCGATTCTTTTGACCAATTGATCAAGGCTGTAGAAAATAATAATAATGATAGCAGTTTAGCGGTAAGCAATAATGTTGAATATAAGCTTCTTGTTGCACAACAGCAATTAGCACTTCTAAGTGTGAAGAATGAGAAAATGAAATATTTTCCAAATGTAAATGCTTTTATAAGTCATCAGGAAAATGCTTACAGGAATGAATTTAATTTTTTTGATGGCAAGTTCGACTGGTTTCCTACAACTGTTTGGGGTATTAATGTCAATGTTCCAATTTTCAGCAGTTTTATGCGAAACGCAAGGGTGCAGCAGGCAAAGCTTCAGCTTGAAAACGTAAGCCTAAATAAAAATGAGATTTCGAAAAATTTGACTTTATCAGAAATGCTTGCCCTTTCTAACTTGGATAAAGCGATATCCGAATATAATAACGGAAAAGAAAACTTGAAATTAGCTGAACGGATAAGAGACAAAACAGCTTTGAAATATAAAGAAGGGATGGCGAGCAGTTTGCAGCTTTCGCAATCTGAAACTCAATTACTTTCTGTTCAAAATGCTTACGTTTTGTCTATGTTTAATATGTTTAATGCGAAAGCAGAATTAGATAATATATTAGGTAAACATTAATCTACAAAAAAGTGATGATAAAATGGTATATGATAATCGTTATGATTGTTTTTCTGTCCTCTTGTGGCGATGAAGAAGGATTAGAAGGAAAAAAATCCGAGTTAAATAAGCTTAAAAAGGAAGCAGTTGAGCTGAATAAGAAGATAACTGAACTTCAACAACAGATTCTTCAAAGAGATTCCACGGACAAGAAGAATAAAAAAATCGTTAAGGTAATAGTGTTAAAACAGGAAACGTATGTGCATCGCATCAGAATCGATGGTGTTGTAAAAACAGATGAAGATATAATGATTACACCTGAGTTTCAGGGAAGGATAGATCAACTGTATGTGAAAGAAGGTGAAACAGTTCATAAAGGGCAAATCCTGGCACAGATCAATACAGATGTTTTAAA
>CAZUDW010000120.1:0-7822 GCA_964619305.1 uncultured Flavobacteriales bacterium | reverse complement strand
TGAACTGCTCTAATTCAATACTGAACTGCTCTAATTCAATACTGAACTGCTCTAATAAAGCGCTGAAAAACAAGCAATTTTCCGGTTATATCCCGATAATTACCGGGATGCACTCAGGATGGGAAATCTAAATCTTTATACCGGAAATTAAACATTTAATGGTTCAATTAATTTAAAGGTAATCTTCTTCTGAAGAACATCCACGCTTTTAACAATTACCTTGACCGAATCTCCAAGTTTGATTTTGTTCTTTTTGTTGAATCCAACGACAAAATGACGGTCTTCATTCGGGGAATAATAATCATTTTTAATATCTCTGAACCTCACCATTCCTTCGCACTTATTGTCTTCGAGTTCAATAAACAATCCCCACTCAGATATTCCTGACACAACGCCTGAAAAGGTCTCGTTCAAGTGGTTTTCAAGATAAAGTGCCTGAAAGAATTTAATAGAATCTCTTTCAGCTTCCGTAGCTAAGTTTTCTCTTTCGGAACAATGTTTACACAGAGAATCTAAAGCATGAGCATTCTTCACAGTACCATTGGCAAGATATTTTGCCAACATCCTGTGAACGATCAAATCCGGATAACGCCTGATGGGCGAGGTAAAATGAGTGTAATGAGAAAACCCTAAGCCGTAATGACCGATATTTTCGGTCGAATACAATGCTTTAGCCATCGTCCTGATAGCTAACTGGGAAATAATAAACTCTTCTCTTTTACCTGAAATATGCTTCATGAGTTTATTTAAAGATACCGATACCGGCTCAGATTTTTTTGTGCTGAACTTATATCCAAAACCATGAATAAATCTTTTAAAAGATTCAATTTTATCATCATGCGGTTTATCGTGAATTCTGTAAATGAATGGCTTTGCTTTTTTGTTCTGTTTTCCAACAAATTCAGCAACAGCTTTGTTTGCCAATAACATAAACTCTTCAATAATCTTGTTTGCTTCCTGTTGTTTTGACATGATGAATTCGGAGGGGAACCCCGATTGGTCAAATTTTATTTTAACTTCTGAAGATTCAAATTCAATTCCTCCGGAACTAATACGTTTTTTCCTGATATTAGCGGCAATTGTGTTTAATGTTTGTAGCTCATTGGCGAATTGACCTTTGTGCTGGGATAAATTATGCTGAGCTTCATTATAAGTAAATCTTTTGTTGGAGTTTATTATCGTTTTGCCAATCCAGGTGTTAAGTATAGCGTAGTTTTTATCGATTATAAACACCACAGAGAAACACAATTTATCTTCATTGGGTCGTAAAGAACATATTAAATTTGATATCTTTTCCGGTAGCATTGGCAGTGTCCTGTCGGCAAGGTAAACAGAAGTCCCTCTTTTTTCAGCTTCCTGATCCAAAAGGTCATTTTCATGAATATAATGAGAAACATCGGCAATATGAACCCCTATCTCATAGCCGGTATCTGATTTACGGAAAGAGATGGCATCATCAAAATCTTTAGCATCATCAGGATCAATGGTAAATGTCGGTATATTTCTAAAGTCTTTACGATCTTTCAGGTCTGTTTGAGATATTGTAACAGGAATAGATTCAGCCAATTTCTTTGCCGCATGAGTAAACTTCAAAGGGAAATCAGCATTAATTAATATCTCATTGATTTCTGCTTCAATCGATCCGGGAACCCCTAATAATTCTACAATTTCTCCTTCAGGGAAGCCACTGTTGCCTTTCCACTTAATGATTCTGACAGCAACTTTATCTCCCGGTTGAACAGTCTTGGGGTTGTTTAAGTATATTTTTGCCGGAGATTTTGGGTTGTCATTACATAAATATGCAGCATCCTTATGGTATACAATAGTGCCGGAAAAAATACTTCTGGCTCTTTTAATGACATGGACTATTCTTCCACAGAGTTTTCCTTTGGCTTTCCTTTGTAAAAGAACAATTTCAACATGATCATCCGTTAAAGCACCGTTGATATTTGACCTTGAAATATACACATCCTGATTAAGTTCAGTGGTTTTTACAAAAGCATAACCGGCAGGAATTATCGTAACAACACCATTAATTTTTTTATCAGCATTGATGGCAATATATTTTCCACGTTTCTCTTCTTTAATCTTATTTTCCATCACCATTTCACGAAGAACAGGAATGAGCTTTTTCTGAGAGCTTGCTTCAACACCTATGCGCTTTGCGAGTTGTTTATAGTTCAAAGGAACAGAGGGAGTTTCTTTAAGTGCAAGAAGGATATTCCGCTTCAGGGATTTATTAGTAACTTTGTTTTTCTTTTGATTCTTTTTATGGGTCATAAAAGATGATTAAAACTATTTAGAAAGCTTGTGTTAAAGCAGAATGTCGTACAAAATAAAAAAGAAAACAACGGGCAACTATTTAATGATTCATTTCGTCTTAAAAATATTATTTGTAGAATTTTGTATTGAAATAAAACTATAACATGAAAACATTTTTAATTTTCACACTTACTGTTGTCATCAATTGTTTTTCCATAGCACAGGAATCAGGATTGACTGTAATTTTCTCCGGAGATCAAATTGTTCGGTATGAAAATGAAAACACTATATGCAACTTTAAGATTAAATACAATACTGAAGAAGAAATAAATTTGTTAAAAGATAATGCAAATCAATTCCTGCCCTCAAGGCAGCTTAAGATAAAAGAAAGCAAAGATAAAGAGAAAGATTGTGAACTTATATTCAATTCCAAAGTTCCTGAGATCAGCGTTCACAAGATGTTTTTAGCATGGCATTTTAAGGATGTTATCTATAAAGGGAAACACTATGATCTTGATGCATTCAGATCAATTTTGAGCACTGCGGTCAAATAAGATAAAATCAATATTATCAGAAGCTAAAGCATGAAAAATACATTAGTAACAACATTAATAATCCTACAAATCATAAAAGGTATTGATGTATTGGCACAAGCATGTCCGGATGTATATGCAGGAGAAGACACTACGCTTCCTTGTGGCAATAACTGCTATTTTCTGAATGCTGGTGTTTCACAAACCGGGGCAACTACATCGTATCAGGTAACACAAATTGGATATCAGCCATATTCCTATACCATCGGCAATACTGTTTTGTTAAATATTGATGATCTATGGACATCTCCTCTTAATCTTGGATTCAATTTTTGTTTTTATGGCAACGTTTATAATCAATGTGTTATTGGCTCCAATGGGTTGATTTCATTTGACCTGTCTTATTCAAATAGTTATTGTCAATGGCCAATAAACGCCCCTATACCTTCAACTTTAAATCCTGTGAATTCAATAATGAGTCCTTACCATGACATAGATCCTAGTGTAGGAGGGGTTATCCGGTATAATACATATGGCACTGCTCCTTGCAGGGTATTCGTGATCACCTGGTATAACATACCGATGTTTGATTGCAATAACCTGATAGCTACGCAACAAATTGCATTATTTGAGACAACCAATGTTATTGATACATATATTCTGAACAAACCAATATGTTACTCATGGAATGCAGGAGCAGCTATACATGGCATTCAGGACCAGACAGGAACATTAGCCACTGTTGTTACCGGAAGAAATTATCCTACTCAGTGGTCAGCATCTAATGAGGGCTGGAGATTTACTCCTGCAGGACCTTCCAGCTATACAATAAGCTGGTATGATATCAATATGAATCAGATTGCCACAACGGATACAATTACAGTATGTCCTGATTCAACTTCTACATATATTGCAGAAGTAGTTTACACAAACTGTGATAGTTCTCAAGTTACAGTACAGGACTCGATAACACTAAGCTTAGTTGCTAATTTTAATTTTAATGTGACAGTTAATAATGCATATTGTGCAGGACAAACAGACGGTAGCGCAACAGTTAATATTATTAATGGATCATCTCCATTTACGTATCAATGGGATTCTAATACAGGAAACCAAACTTCACAAACAGCTACCGGATTAGGATCAGGCACCTATTATGTAACCATTACAGATTCGACAGGGTGCATAAAAGATACCGCTATTGAGATAATGGTTACAGACTCTGTGGTAATGAGCTTAATGAGCATTGTTGACTCGGTTTGTCCTGGAGAATCAACAGGTTCGGCTACAGTTTCAGCAACGGGAGGTTCTTCCCCATATTTTTATCAGTGGAACGATATTAATAACCAAACAACAGCAACTGCAACGGGATTAGGCGCAGGGAATTATACCGTAATTGTAAATGACACAATTGGCTGTACCGATACATTGCTTATTAATATTGGAGAATACGACAGCCTTGTAATCACACCTGCATCATTAGATTCTGCAAGCTGTTATGGATTCCCTGATGGACAAGCAACAATAGGGGTTTCAGGAGGAGGAGGAGCGCCATATTCTTATCAATGGGACTTAAATGCTGGCGGACAAACTACAGCTACAGCTACAGGACTTGCAGGAGGAGATTATACAGTAATAATCACTGATTCAGCCGGGTGCCAGGATAGTCTGACAATTACGATTGAACAACCATTACAGATGTTATTGCAATCTTCCACAACCGACATAACATGTTATGACGGAAATGATGGACAAGCCACTGTTTCGCCCTCAAACGCACCATCGCCCTACACTTATGAATGGAGTAATACACAGACAGACCAAACCGCTACAGGATTGTCTTCGGGGTCATATACGGTTACTGTGACTGATGATAATGGATGCACAGAAGAAATATCTGTTGTGTTAAACAATCCGGTTGAGGTAATAGCCGATTTTTCTGTTGATCCACAATATGGCATTGTTCCTATGGACGTTGTTATCTCTAACAATAGTATCGGGTCCGAATATGAATGGCATTTTGGAGATGGAGAAACTTACAATACAAGCTCAAATTCAGATATCAACCATACATATGGAGAGTCAGGAATTTATGATATTACTCTTATAGTTTATGACGACAATGGATGTATGGATAGCTTAACGATTACCATCGAGGTAATTGAGTCTTCAGAATTAAATGTTCCAAATGTGTTTACGCCAAATGGAGACAACATCAATGACAAGTTTGTTATTCAAAGTGTTGGGATTTCCAATATGCATGGTACAATCTATAACAGATGGGGACGAAAGATTTACGAGTGGGAAGGAATGGATAATTTCTGGGATGGATCTGGTCATAAAGCCGGTGTTTACTATTATATTATCAGCGCCATTGGTGTTGACACGAAACAATATAACATTACAGGTTATATTACTATGATCAAGTGATATAGGCACAATGGCTTTTCAAGCCAAAACCTTGAATAATACCACTATATTTGTTTAATAGTTGAAGACCAAATACGGTTATAAAAAAATGCTACTTTTGAGCAAATAATACAATAGCGATGGATAAAAAAATAGAAAAATTATTAAATGATCAAATTGCAATAGAAGGGAATTCTTCACAGATATATCTTGCTATGGCTTCATGGGTTGAAAAAAAAGGACTTGAAGGTGTAGCAGGATTTTTATATACACATTCTGATGAAGAGAGACTTCACATGCTTAAGCTAATTCATTTTGTTAACGATAGAGGGGGAATCGCTGTAATTCCTTCTATGGACAAGCCTAAATCAAAGTATAATTCAATTCTGAATCTTTTTAAAGAGTTATATCAACACGAATTAATGGTCACTTCAAAAATAAACAACATTGTAAAAGCGTGTTTGCAGCTGGGTGATTTTACTACGCAGAGTTTTATACAATGGTATGTTAATGAGCAGATAGAAGAAGAAGCCCTGGCTCAAATTATTTTGGACAAACTCAATTTAATCGGTTCGGATAAGAGCGGTTTGTACATGTTTGACAGAGATATACAGAACATAAGTGTTAATAATACACAAACGCAATAAGTTCAAAACTTAAATCATTAACTGTTTGTTATAATAACTGTCAGGAAGATCAGTTACAGATCGAACTTAATTCCTTGTGCGAGGGGCAATTGAGTCCCATAATTCACTGTGTTGGTTTGCCTTCGCATATATGCTTTCCAGGAATCTGAACCGGATTCACGACCGCCTCCGGTTTCTTTTTCCCCTCCGAAGGCGCCCCCTATTTCGGCACCGGATGTTCCAATATTAACATTGGCAATTCCGCAATCTGATCCTGTACATGACAGATATCGTTCGCTTTCGATCATATTTCTTGTAAAAATTGAAGAAGAAAGACCCTGAGGCACATCATTGTTCAGCGCAATTGCTTCTTCCAGATTATGATATTTAATAAGATAGAGTAGAGGAGCAAAAGTTTCTTTCTGAACAATGTTGTAGTGATTTTCGACTTCAGCAACAGCAGGAACAACATAACAACCTGAAGCATAGTCTTTGCCCGTTAGCACTTCTCCTCCAAAAATCAGCTTACCCCCCTCTTTTTTTACTTGCTTTTGGGCTGATAAAAAGTCTTCAACGGCTTTTTTGTCTATCATAGGCCCGATCAGCGTATTTTCGTCTAAAGGATCCCCAATCCTGGAGGTCAGTTGTTGGTATGCTTTTAACAAATCCTCTTTAAATTTGTTGTAGATAGTATCTTGAATTATCAACCGCCTTGTTGAGGTACATCTCTGACCACAGGTGCCAACGGCACCAAACAAGGTTGCCATAAGCGACATGGAGAAATCAGCGCTTTCTGTTATTATAATTGCATTGTTACCACCTAATTCAAGTATGCTTCTCCCCAGTCTTTTCCCTACAATTTCAGCAACATGTTTGCCAAGAGATGTTGATCCCGTGGCGGAGATCAGAGCCACTCTTTTATCTGCCAGGAAGTCATCGCCTATGTATTTGGAGCTGGAGGCAAGTAAGTTGAGAATGCCTTCCGGTAAACCGTTCTTTTTTAACACTTTTCCTACAATATTCTGCACTGCAATTGCACAAAGCGGAGTTTTGGAAGAGGGTTTCCAAAGCACAACATCTCCACAGACCAGGGCAAGCATTGCATTCCATGCCCAGACTGCAACAGGAAAATTAAAAGCAGATACAACGCCAATTATTCCCAGTGGATGCCATTGCTCAAACATGCGATGGTCTTCTCTTTCAGAATGTGTAGTCATGCCATATAACATGCGCGATTGTCCAACGGCAAAATCACAGATATCGATCATTTCTTGTACTTCTCCCAATCCTTCTGAGTATATTTTGCCCATTTCATACGAGACCAGAGAACCCAGTTCAGTTTTATATTTGCGTAATTCCAAACCAATCTGCCTTACAATTTCTCCCCTTTTAGGTGCAGGCACTTTTTGCCAGATTTTCAAAGCATTTGAAGCAGACCGGAGAACATTTTCATAATCACCCATATCGGCCTGTTTAATACCGGCAATTTTCCCGCCTGTTGCAGGAGAGTAAGATATTAGAGTTTCTCCTTTCGTTTCAAGCCATACAGAGCCTGTTGATGCACCCGGATTTATATCCAAAATGCCAAGGCTGCTTAGAATCTTCGATATCCTTTCCTTGTTCACTGTTGCGTTTTATTAATAAATATTGGCGCAAATATAACAAGTCTGTAAGGAATGAACAGCTTTGTTATGACAGGACAGTGGCGATCAACATCACCACGTTAAAAAGGGAAAACAATGCGATTTTAAATAGAAAACAATACATTTGAATAATAAATGAAACAAGGGAAAAGAACAAGTTTTTGAACTTAATTTACATTGGATGGAGCCGTAATAGCTACCCAAAGATCATGAAGGAATAGGTGCAGATAAAACCTTGTGCAACCGGACACTTAAAAACCCGGATCAAGCTTGATCCGTCAAAACAGAAAACGGTAAAATGAACAGACTAAGCACAAAACCTGCTGATTCTAACGCAGAAGTCATGACT
>CAZUDW010000119.1:0-7844 GCA_964619305.1 uncultured Flavobacteriales bacterium | reverse complement strand
TTTTGATCGATATTCCTGGCAATATTGTCAGCACTACAACTGTAAGTTCTTCTATTACTGATATAAACACATACGGACTGGATCCCGGAATTTACTTTCTTCAATTGAAAAATCAGGCTGGTAGTTGCCAGAATTATAAAATCAGCATCAAATAAACAATCAGGTTCAGCAGGGAAAACTATTTTCCCTGCTTTTCTACATCAGAAGAAGGATTGCCTCCCCCGGCAAACCTTTTTTTATAGTAAGGGAAATCCAGGTCATCTATTGTGACTCCTTTTTGCACACTGGCATGTACAAATTTATTGTTTGACAGGTAAACCCCCACATGCGAAACCCTTTTTCCATTGATTTTAAAAAAAAGCAGGTCGCCTTCGCAGAAAGAATTGAAATAAAGCATTCCTGTTGCCAGATACATATCCGAAGAGCTTCCTCCGAGTGTTGTGTGGTAGATCCTGGCATACAGCGTTTTTGCCAATCCGGAACAATCAATTCCATTTTCCGATATACCTCCATAGCTATATGGTGTTTCCAGCCAGTAACAGACTTCTTCATACAATGCAATATTGCTGCAGGAATCAAGACTTATTCCATATTGCATAAAATAATCCGTTAATGACGAATCCGTTTTAAGTGAATCATCACCCAGTACTGCCCGGTTGCTCAAAGACAGCAGCATGAAAAGTGCAGGAAAAATCATCAGGTTCATGGGATAAAAATAATATTCTCTTTTATTTATTTCGTTTTTCATACCTTGCAACTTCATCAAACAATATGGGCAGGAGAAAAAAATACAAAAGCCAAAAGAAAACACTTGTTCCTACTGTTAAGAGTGCAGAGATCACTAAAAAGGAAGCCGGCTGGTTGTGCTTGTTACCTGCTGTTCTTGCAATCGCACTGTATGCAAACACAATCCAACACGACTATGTGTTGGACGATTCTCTTGTCATTGTGCAGAACGAACATGTTCAGAACGGACTGGCAGGACTCAAAAAAGTCTTCACAACCAATTTTCTCAATGGAGTAGGTGGTTTTAATGACGGGCTCTATCGTCCGCTTGTACTGATGAGCTTTTGTTTTGAACATGCACTTGCCGGAAGAAACAGTCCGACTTTAAGCCATTTGTTCAATATATTGCTTTATGCCCTTTGCGGCTTCTTTTTATTCAAATTTTTAAAACGTTTTTTCAAAGACCGCTCATTAATGATCCCGCTTATCCTTTGTTTGCTCTTTATTTCTCATCCAATACATACCGAAGCTGTGGCAAACATTAAGGGAAGGGATGAAATCCTTGCTTTTCTGAACTTTATCCTTTCAGCATTATTTATCTATAAATATCATGATAAGGGCTCTTTAAAGTATTTACTGCTTTCGCTCTTGTTCTTCCTGTTTGCTTTATTGTCTAAGGAAAATGCTTTCACATTACCTCTTGTTTTTCCATGCTTGCTGTATTTTTCAGACAGGATTAAATGGAAGAAAGCCCTGCAAATCTTCACGGTCTTTACTATGCTTGCCGCTGTAACATGGATGTGGCGATCTCATGTGATTAATTCCATGCCATCTCCTGTGGATGTTGGTATCGTGTCGCCCCTGAACAATTCCCTGCTTGCCTCTTCAAGCATTGCAGACAGGCTGGCTACCGCATTTTATCTTCAGCTGATGTATATCGGTAAGTTGATAATCCCCTTCCCATTGCTCCACGATTATTCATTTAACCAGATTCCGGTTATTAATATTATTAGTTTCAGGAGTTTCCTTTCAATGCTGTTTCTCGGATTTCTTGTTTTCATTCTGATCAGGGGAATTAAAAAGAGAAAATATTTTGCTTTTGGCATACTGTTCTTCTTTATCACAATAGCTGCAACATCCAATATATTTGTCTATATAGGAGCTACATTTGCCGAACGTTTTCTCTTTGTGCCATCAATGGGATTTGCAATCGTGTTAATCTCTTTGTTTCTTTCTGTTCTGAAATTAAAAAAAGGGAGTATGGAGATCAAAGAATTTATCAATGCCAATAAACTATTCAGCTCTTTCTTTATTGTGCTGTTGCTGATCTATTCAACGATAACCATAGGCAGAAATGCTGACTGGGAAAACAATTTCACTTTATTTGCGGCAGATATGCCACACCTGAAACAAAGCGCCCGAGCTCATTATAATTACGGCACCGCATTGTTTGAAAGCTGTAAAAACATTACTGATAAACAATATAAAATAAAGATAGCCAGGCAGGCGGCAGCCGAGTTAAATAAAGCTGTTGCCATATATCCCGATTATATGGATGCACAGAATAATCTTGGAAATGCTTACCGCACAGCAGAGGTGCCGGATTCTGCAATCTTTGTTCTTTCTAAATTGATAAAACAAAACTCCTCCTATCAGAAAGCATATCTGAACTTAGGACTTACGTATTTCCAGAATGGAGATTTCAATGAATGTATAGAAGCACTGGAGCAATACCTGAAGTTTAATCCTCTCTCAGATGTTGCTGCTTACACCATAGGCATTTCGTATGGGAACCTGATGCATCTTAACCAGGCAGAATTCTATTTGAAAAAAGCATACACGATCAATCCTGCCAATGTAAATGCGTTTAAGGACCTGGGAGCTGTATATGGAATGAAGGGAGATCATGAAAAATCTTTAAAGGTGTCCCTACGTGCATTAAAACTTGACAATAATGATCCAAATTTGTTGAGAAACATAGCATTAACATATCACATTCTTGGAAAAGAAAAAGAGTCCGGGATGTATTTACGAAAAGCTCAACGGATAGATCCTTCGATTCATTTATAAATTAATATTTAGTGTCATGAAAAAAACAATTATTAATTCAGTTTTTCTGCTTGTTTGCATGCCTTTTCTCAGGGCAAATGAAAATCCTGCTTTCGAACCAGTCTTGCCTGACACAGATGATGTTGAAATCAGAATAATTGATGTTGGAAATGGACTCTGCAGTGTGATAAGTATGCCAGGTGATCATTACATAGTGTATGATGCAGGAAGTAGAAAAGACAAAGGGAAAAGCGCAATGATAGGATTACGGAAGAGCATACCAAGAGGTAAACACATTGATTTGCTTGTGCTAAGTCATCCGGATGATGAACACATTGGAGCTGCCGATTCAATTATTTTAAAGTATCAACCTGATAAAGTATTGAGAACAGGATACATCGCAAACCCCAAAAAGGATTCTACAGATGCTCTTAAAAGATTAGCTGCTGCATTGAAAAAATCAAAAAATGTTCAGGACATCAACTTAAATGCAGAGGGAAGAAACATTAAGCCCGGTTGGAGCATGACATTTGGTGAAGCAAAAGCGATTTTTCTTTGCGGTTTTGGAAAACCTCAGAAAGAATGGGATTTAAAAAAAGATGTTGAATCTGTGCTTGATGCCCTAAGTATTGTGATGCGTTTTGAATATAAAGAACGCTCTGTTTTATTTTGTGGGGATGCACTGGGATGGAATGAAAAACTGGATGATACGGAGTGTATCGCTGAAGAGAAATATATTGTACAAAACGTTCCTGATAAGCTTGCAAAATCAGATGTGATAATTGCATCACAGGGTGGTGGTATCACGGGCAGCTCTTTTCCGTTTGTCAGGAAAGTAAATCCTGAATTTGTCATTTTCCCGGCAGGAAGCAGTAAATCCCGTGCAGAACCCAGATATGTGATCGTTGACCGTTTTGTCGATAGCGGCACCTCTGTCAACAATATGTTTCGCACAGATCGAGGAGATGGATTTAACTACTACCCTAAACCGAATGTAAAACCAAAGCAGTGGGACAAGGAAGCAGTGGAAAAATGCGTGGATAAAACGGGTGACGATGATGTAAGGATTGTGATCAGCAATTCAGGCGCCCTGAAAGTTTCTTATTATCAATACAAAGATACATGCAGGTAACATATTGTTGAAATTAAAAAGATATTGGACTCAATGCGTTCGTTTAAACGTTTTTCTACTTTGTTTTCGGGTAACAAAATGAAACAGAGGTTTAATCTATTATGCTTCAACAGCTTCTTCTTCTCTCTCGCTGGCAAGTTTTTGCTGAATCTCAACAGGCACACGCTGGTAGCAGTCAAATTTTTGTCTGTAGCGGGCCAATCCCTGGCTGAGAGAGCGTAGTGTTGATGTATAATTATGCAGTTCAGCTAAAGGAACTTTGGCATTGATTTTCTGGTAGCGACCTTCAACATCCATGCCCTGTACAATTGCACGTTTTGTTTGCAGGTCACTCATCACTTCACTACGCATTTCCTCAGGTACGAGGATTTCTACCTCATAAATAGGTTCCATAACAACAGGATGTGCCTGGTTAAAAGCATCCCGGAACGCCATTCGTCCGGCTATTTTAAATGCCATGTCATTAGAATCAACAGGATGCATCTTCCCATCATAAATAATCACTCGCACATCCCTGACACAACTTCCGGTGACGGGTCCGTCTTCCATTTTTTCCATAACACCTTTGAGAATGGCTGGCAGAAAGCGTGTATCTATGGAGCCGCCAACAATGCAATTAACGTATTCAAGATTTCCACCCCATGGAAGATCGATGAGTTCTTTTTTTCTCACCTTGAGATCTTTAGGGTAAGGCATGTTTTCGTTGTATGGGCTGATACGCATATGCACTTCGGCAAACTGACCGGCACCACCTGATTGTTTTTTATGCCTGTAAATAGCATTTGCCTCTTTCTCGATTGTTTCCCTGTATGGAATCTTCGGTTCGTAAAATTCAACCTCAATTTTTTGTTTTTCCAATCCTTGTTTAATCAGATTGAGTTGCAACTCACCTTGTGTGTGCACAATAGTTTGCTTAAGTTCTTTTGAATACTCAACCTTTATAGAAGGATCTTCTTCTTTGATCTGTTTGAGTGCAACAGCAAGCTTGTCTTCATGCCCTTTAGTTTTTATAGAAATAACGGTCCTGACAGTTGGTTCAGGAAATGAGATATGTTGTATATCTGCTAACTTCCCTTTGTCTCTCAGGGTCTGATTTGTACGTGTGTTTTTTAATTTTACTGTAGCACCAATATCTCCGGCAAACAGCTTATCAACGTTGGCCCTGTTTTTACCATTAATGGTGAACAACTGGTTTATTCTTTCTGTGGTACTTGTTTCATGATTGTAAAAATCTTTTCCCGTGCTGATAGAACCTGAAATGACTTTAAAGTAAGACATATCTCCCAGGTTTGGTTCTGTTGAACTTTTAAAATTAAAAAGACATGCTGCTCCATCAGGGTCGCATTTTACATCATCCCCTTTGATCGTTTTATCGGGAGGCATATCAATAGCAGCAGGAACTATGTTGCTTATAAATCCCATAATCCTCCCGCTCCCCATATTGTGCTTGGCTGCTGTACAGAAAACAGGAAAGATCTCTCTTTGTAAAATTGCCTTCTTCAGTCCTTCGGCCAGTTCGTCTTCAGAAAGTGTTCCTTTTTCAAAAAATAGCTCCATCATGGTTTCATCAACTTCTGCTACAGTCTCAATTAATTCATTGTGCAGTTTGGTTGCTTTTTCTATCTCTGATTCAGGAATCTCAACTTTTTCCGGTTTACCACCGCCTTCAGGGAATTTATACACAATCATTCTCAACACATCCACGATAGTGTTGAAACCTAAACCCGGGTTGAGAGGATACTGAAATGGCGTAATTTTACGCCCAAAGTTGTTTCGCAACTGGTCGATCACAACATTATAATTTGCACTTTCGTGGTCCACATGGTTCACAGCAAAAATTACCGGCATATTTTGATCACTTGTATATTGCCACATAGTATCTGTTCCGGCTTCCACACCATGTTGCGCGTGCACAGCGATTATAGCAGTATCTGCAACCTTTATAGCTGCTACAGCTTCCCCGATAAAATCATCAAATCCGGGTGTATCCAACAAGTTTATTTTGCAATTCTTCCATTCAAAGTTCATTATTGTACAACGAATCGAACTTTGACGTTCCATTTCCAGTTCGTGGTAATCCGAAACCGTATTTTTTCCTTCTATTGTACCCCTCCTGTTAATAGCTCCGGCTTCAAACAACATGTCTTCAGCAAGTGTTGTTTTCCCTGAACCCTGGTGACCTAACAACACGACATTTTTGATATGTTTAGAATCGTATAATTTCATGCGTATTCCTTTTATCTGATTTAGAGGATGCAAATAAATAAAATTCTTCGAAACCCAAGTGGTTTAAGTAAAATAAGATACAAAAAAACATTGAATACTGCTTGATTTATCCGCGATCTGATATCCAAAGATTGAATTTCATACTTTTATCTGCTCTTTATATGCTATTCTAATAGATCACTTATGCTGTCTCCGGTGTTGGTTTTGTTTTTCATTGCTGCCTATTTCAGCTTTCTGCTGTTGATTTCATACGTAACGACAAGAAAGGAGAATAATGAAGCTTTTTTTGTCGGTAGTCATAAATCGCCATGGTTCGTAGTCGCATTTGGGATGATCGGTGCATCGCTATCCGGAATAACGTTCATCTCTGTTCCCGGATGGGTAGAGGAGAGTCAGTTCTCCTATTTCCAGATGGTTTTAGGTTATCTTCCCGGTTATATGCTGATAGCTTTTGTGTTGATGCCAATGTATTATCGCCTCAGACTCACGTCTATCTATACTTATCTCGACAAAAGATTTGGTTTCTGGTCTTATAAAACGGGTGCGGTTTATTTTCTTATCTCACGCATCATAGGAGCTTCTTTCCGCCTCTACCTGGTAGCTATGGTATTACAAATGACGGTTTTCGACCAGATGGGGGTTCATGTCCCGTTTGCCCTTACAGTATTACTCACCATTATTTTGATATGGCTTTATACCCGCAGAGGAGGGATAAAAACCATTGTGTGGACAGATACATTGCAGACTCTTATTATGCTTATCGCTGTATGCCTTACAATTGGGCTGATAACAAAACAACTTGGAATGAATATTACAAACACAATTGAACAGATCGGTAATAGCGGATATGCCAAAATCTTTTTCTTCAGCGATTGGAATGACAGCAGACATTTTGTTAAACAATTTCTCAGCGGTGCTTTTATTGCCGTTGTGATGACAGGTCTCGACCAGGATATGATGCAAAAAAATCTTAGTTGTCGTTCTTTAAAAGATGCTCAAAAAAACATGATAAGCTTCAGCATTGTACTGATTGTTGTCAACTTGTTATTCCTCTTTCTTGGTGCAATGATGTACATGTTTGCAGCCAGAACAGGAATAGAACTCCCGGATAAAAGCGATATGCTCTATCCCATGCTTGCCATCAATGGATACCTTGGTCCGGTGGTGGGGATAGCTTTTGTGCTTGGATTAATAGCTGCTGCATACTCCAGCGCTGATTCTGCCTTAACGGCATTAACCACTTCTTTCTGTGTAGACATTATAAATATTGATAATAAAGATGCGCAAAGCAGGATCAGGATTCGTAAACGAGTGCACATATTGATATCTCTGTTGCTTTTGGTGGTGATATTGATATTTAAAGCCATCAATGACGAAAGTGTTATCAAGGCTTTGTTTGTTGTCGCAGGCTACACGTATGGGCCCCTGCTTGGTTTATATTCTTTCGGATTATTTACGCATATTAAGTTAAAGGATAAATACGTAATTCCGATCTGCATTTTAGCACCGCTGCTTAGTTTTTTGTTAAAAAAATATGCCTATTCACTGTTCAATGGTTATGAAATAGGTTTTGAACTTTTAATTATAAACGGCTTGTTCACCTTCTTAGGTTTGCTTTGTATTGGAAAATACCGGAGTAAAAGTATGTAACAAATACCCAAACATGAATAATCTTTACTGAGACGTTTTAAAACAATAAAATAAAAAAACA
>CAZUDW010000118.1:0-7856 GCA_964619305.1 uncultured Flavobacteriales bacterium | reverse complement strand
TGAGCGGGAAACGGGATTCGAACCCGCGACCCTCAGCTTGGGAAGCTGATGCTCTACCCCTGAGCTACTCCCGCAATTCCGGCCAAAAATAAATAATTCAGTAAGCTATTACACCGTTCACTCCTGAGCCACCTACCGGATTCGAACCGGTGACCTGCAGATTACGAATCAGCCGCTCTGGCCGTCTGAGCTAAGGTGGCTTTTTATTTACAAAAATATAAAAGCAATATGGTATTTTATATTTTCCCGCTTTAATATTAAATTTCCGAATCAAACCAATCCTTTATTATGACGTACTATTGCATAATTTTTTATATTTTTTTTGATACAGCTTATGGTTAAGAAAAAGAGTCATAGCAAGAAAGAAAAACCTGTCAGTTTCTTCGTGCAGCGGGATATACTCGGTTTTGAAAAATTCATCGCTCCCGTATCATTTGTCACGGATAGGTTTAATATCACAAAATGCCTTTATGATGCGAGCATGCTGCCTTCTCTCCTGCGCAGAGTTGTTGCACTCATCATTGATCTGCTTGTGGTTATGACTGTTTTCTTTCTTGTGAGCATGATTTTTAACCAACTTGGTGATGTTGTCACCTGGTTGCGTGCTTCTATTTTCGTTTTCATGTGGTATTTATACGATCCTTTACTGACAGCTTATTACACAACACTGGGTCAATACGTTGCAGGAATAAAAGTGCGCAAGTTCAGCGATGGCAGCAAAAGAATTTCTCTTTCGATGGCAATCGTAAGATTTATTATCAAAAGCCCCCTCGGTTGGATTTCTTTCTTAACCATCCCTTTTACCAATGGGAGAAGAGCGCTTCATGATCTTGTCAGTGGATCAATCGTTTTGAAAAAATAACACTTATAGTTTTTTATACTTTTGAAGCGTGCAAAAAACCATTGTTTATTTAAGCTTATTCCTATTCTGTTGCACTGCTCTTGCTCAAACTGAATCATATACTGACAGTCTGCTCAGGGAGTTGAAGCAATCGTCAGATACAAATAAGATCATAATATTAAACAAACTTTCAGCGGCATTTAAAAATAAAAATCCGGAAAGTGCCATTTTATATGCTGAAGAAGCACTTAAAACAAGCAAATGGCTTAATTTTAAAAGGGGTATTGGAGAAGCACTCAACAACCTTGGTGTCATCAATCACAAACTTAACAACAGCGACCTCGCATTTAATTACCACAAAGAAGCACTAAAGATCCGGCAGGAGATAAATGACAAAAGGGGAATAGCAGGCAGCCTCAACAATTTGGCAAATATCTATAAAGCCCGGGGCGATTATGCTGAAGCCATTGACAACTACCTTAAAGCGCTTTCAATCAACAAAAAAACAGGTAATACCAAATGGGCAACATATAATCTGAATGGCATTGCCTGGGTTTACATGCAGGAAACAAATTATCTTAAAGCATTGGAAATGGCAAGGCAAAGCGTTCAACTTGCCGATGATATTAGCGATCAAACTTTTACCGCAAATGCTTTAAATTTAATAGGTATCATTCACAAAAGAACAGACCAGCTGGATTCAGCTATTTATTATTTCAAAAAATGTATGAAAATTTATCAGGATGCTGAGGATGAACAAGGTATTGGTATCAGCATGAATAACATTGGCGTTATCTACTCCCGGAAAGGAGATAAAAAGACCGCTTTGAATTACTATAAACAGGCATATTCTGTATATCAGCAAAATAGGGATAAAAAGAACATTGCTCTTTCCTGCAATAATATCGGGCAATTGCTGAGTGAGCTTGGAAAATATGATGAAGCCTTTGAATATCTGAATAAAGGCATGGAACTGGTATCATCCATCAATAATCCGGATATGCTTCTTTCTGCTTACCTGTCTTTTGCACAACATTTTAAAAGATTGAAGCAATTTGAAGAATCGCTTGAGTATATGGAAAAATATGCCTTTCTGCAGGACAGTCTCAATCTAAAAAGGAACATAGAAAAAGTAGAAGAGATCCAAGCAAAATATGATGAGAAGGAGAAAGAACTGAAAATAATGAAATTAGATCAGGAAAACACAAAACAACAGCTTGAACTGGTACAGAAAGATACGCAGATAAATCGTCAGACTTATCTCGCTTATGGACTTGCCGGTATCATCGCTCTCTTTTTGTTTCTTGTTTTATTGATATTGAGGGGAAATAAACAAAAGAAAAAGGCCACCGAGCTGCTTGCCCTACAGAACATGAAAACAGAAGAGGTGAATAAGAGCATGACAGAAAGCATTCAATATGCAGCACGCATACAGAAAGCTGTATTGCCGGATAAAAATGAGTTGAATAAAATTTTTACTGACTCTTTCGTCATATACAAACCTAAAGATATTGTAAGTGGTGATTTCTACTGGTTTTGGTCAAACGAAAGCTATGGCGTCCTTGCGGTTGCCGATTGTATAGGATTCGGTATATCAAGAGCATTTATGTCAATCATAGGACAAGACCTGCTCAACCAGATCGTTAAAGATGAACAGATATTTAACGCATCACAGATTCTCAGGACAATGGATCATAAGATAAGCTCCAGCCTGAACAAAAAGGGATCTACTACCGAATACAACGATGGTATGGACATTGGTATCCTGGTATTTGATAAAGAGAAAAAAACAGCTCATTTCTCGGGTGCCAACCGACCTTTATATCAGGTAAGAGGAGCTTATATTATTGAACATGCAGCAAATAATTTCCAGGTTGGAGGCGTACAGGACAGCAGTTGTAAATTATATTACAACAGCAATGTAGAGTATAAAGAAGGGGATGCTTTTTATCTCTTCACAGATGGATTTACAGATCAGTTTGGTGGTGAGAAAGGGAAAAAATTCATGAATAAAAAATTCAGTGATTTGCTTATCGATTTGAATCCCCGGAATATGAAAGAACAAGAAGACGTTCTTGAGAAGACTTTCAAAGAATGGCGCGGGGAACTTCAACAGATAGATGATGTGCTTATCGTTGGTGTTCGCGCCTGATCTTATTCCAGTAACCATTTTAATGCAATGCCAAGCACTTCCTCTTTATGGGATGGAAAAGCATGGCTCCTTCCTTCAAATTTCACCAGTTTAAACGCTACTCCATTCGCTGTAAACAGCTGTCCAACTTGTTCATTCTGCTCTATCATTTCTTCATTGTCATCTGTGCCGAGCATTGCATAAACTTTAAGCTTTTTATTCTCCATTTTATTTATCAGAAGGTCGTTGGGTACATTAGAATCTATCAGTAGCAACCCCTTAAAAAGCTCCGAAAAAGAAACGCCCAGTCCATACACAAGCAATCCGCCTTGCCAGTATCCGCTCAATATCACTTTGGTTTTATCCACCCTGTATTTTCTCATAGCAGTCTGAATATCATTATAAAGTCGTTCATATTCCTGCTGGCTTTGATTCCATGCATAAGCCCCCTGCCCTATCACCTCAGAACCCCGGCAAGACATCAGGATACATTCGTTCTTTAATGCCGCATTTGAAAAGACCTTTGCAAATTTCTCCGGGTTATCGCTAAAACCGTGAAGTGCCACTAACAGAGGATATGATTTATCTTCCTTATAATTCTCCGGCAGGTAAACCAGTGGTTCTATATACCGGTTCTCCAACTGGCTCTTCATCAATTCATACACCTCCATCAACTCGAGGAACTCATCACTCCACCTGATTGACCTGAAAGCCGCTTCATTCTCATAATCAAACAAACCACCTGCCTGTATGGTCATCCGCACGTATTTTAATGCACTGTCGTTTTTACCTGCAAGACAATATGCTTTTGCTGCCTCAAAACCGGCATGTTTATTTGTTCTGATAATATTGAAAGTCTTGCTGTAATTAAATGCTGCCTTTTCATAATAGGCATTTTTCATCAAGCTATCTGCACGTTCATAATAGATGCGTGCCCGTTTTATATCGGAAAAACTCAACCTGTTTTCCTGTGCTGTGGCTTCTAGCAGCAGCATCATAATGGATAAGAATAAAAATATACGATCTGTTTTCATTACTATGCTACCTGATTCCACGCTCTTTTTTTATTTTATTATAAGCGCTTTGCACCTCCTGGAATTTTTTGGTAGCTGCACTTTTGATGTCCTCACCCAGATGACTTACTTTGTCCGGATGGTATTTTCTCGCCATCTTCCGGTAGGCATTCTTCAACTGCTCATCCGTTGCATCCGGTTTAATTCCCAGAACCTGATACTCCGATTCAGTATCTTTTGAAAACATTGCATGGATTGATGAAAAATCATTTTCCCTGATACCCAGCAAATGCGCTATCCTTTTGATAAGCACCTCTTCGCTTTGACTGATCTTTCCATCGGCCCTGGCAATACCGATCAGGAAGTGCAACAACTGCAAACGCTCAGGATAATGCATGTATTGAGCAATTTGTCCACAAACCGAATCTAACGGAATATCCTGTTTCAATACCTTCTTTAGTATCATCATGATCTCCCCTATCTTATCCCTGCCAAACTGTGCTGTAAAGAAATCTCTGATGTAGTTCAGTTCCGACTTCAGCAGCTTACCATCTGCCCGCATCACAGCAGCAGAAAGCAAGATGAGACTCACTATAAAATCACCGGGTTGAGTCAACGGTTTTCTTCCGGGAGAGGATGAAACTACGGTAGCATCCAGCATAGAGCCCAGGGCAAATCCCATGATAGCTCCGATTGGTCCGCCCATTACCCAGCCCAGACCACCTCCTATCCATTTTCCAAAACCTGCCATATCCTGATATTGAAACAAAATTATCATTTCTGCGGTATTAGTTTTTGACTTTTTCCTGATTTTCATTACCCGCTATCTGATTATTAAGATTATTCTCATGAATTTGATTAAAATTGCATTGAATTGGTTGAGATAATGAACGATTTCAAACTCTATGATATAATACCCCCGGCAATACCTTCCGCAAGTATTTATTTTTTTAGCACCGACAGCGGAATAAAATATGAAGTTCGTTTTGGCAGAAAGCAAACCGATCTGTTAAGTGCATCCATCGTATTTGGTGTATTGAACGAAGAGTATGAAGGTGAAGAATACGTGATGACCAATCGCTTTGAAATGTACCGGGTGCTCAGCACCATCGTGGAGGTTGTGAAGATGTTTAGGAAAGCACATCCAAATATCAGGACATACGAGTTTACAGGAGAACCCATTAAAGGAGAATCCAATGATACACCTACAAAAAGACTCAGGATTTACACCCGCTATGTTAAAAGGATATTTGACAGATCATGGAAAATAGTAATCCGGGGGAACAAGATCATTGTATCAAAACCATTTAATTCCATTAAATAACTGACCCCTACGCAACTTTTACCGGCATTTTGCACTTGGGTGTTGATGAATGCTCCCTGAAAACACAGATACTTCTCTCATTAATCTGCCGGCTTTTTAACATCCATATTGAGAATTTATCACAATATTTGCACAACATCAGTTAAATTATTAAAAAGTGGAGAAGATAATCAGAAAGCAAACCGTAAAAACACCTTCTATTTTGATGGATCCGGATAAAGGCCTTATGGAATTTAAAGGCAGATCGGTGCATGAAAATATAAATGGCTTTTATGATGATATTAAAAAGTGGGTAACGGAATACCGCAGGAATCCTCAGGAGATAACGAGAACGCACTTCTATTTCGAATACCTTAATTCTGCTTCTTTCAGAGCGATAAGAGACATTGTTCTCTTGCTTGGCCACATCGAAGAAGAAGGTAAAACCCTGATCATTTATTGGGAATATGAAACCGGTGACAGCAGCATGCGCGAAATGGGAGACCTGCTGAATGACCAGATTCAAACAGAATTTGTCTTTGTTGAAAATGAAGAATGACACCGTGTAAGCACTTCAACTAACCATCAGAATTGAGGTTAGTTATTATACCGCCTTGCAGGAATCCGTGATTTTTATTCCCTGCAGACTTTATAAAAAATGTAGATCATTACTTTTGTATGCGTTAAAACCACAAGATATGAAAACAATGTTCCTTTTAACAAAATCCCTGCTCCTGCTTATCTTCGTTTGTGGATTTGCAAGCTATTCCTTTTCACCTGCACCCTCCGGGCTGAGCATTATGTGGGGACGCGGAGGTTTCCAGTACATCATCTATGAGAACAAACAGTTTTTCAAACTTGATACTGATGGCAATGCGATTGAGTCCTCCGGCACTTTATTTGATAAAAAAAGTGTGAAAGACCTTTTCTCACATCTCGAATCGCTGAAGTTTGACAAATGCTTCTCCAACAACCAGGATGGTGATTATTACGTCATCAAGGTCAGTTCAACTGCCGGTGAGCACCAGGTAGCCTGGGTAGTGCCCGATGACCTCGGTAAAAAATACAACTACCGCATCCCTGATTTCTATGCTGAACTAATGAGTTTCGTCAGGAACTGAGATTGATGCAAATCCCTGCCAAAGGCAATATTGGCTGTTGAGGACAAAGACAACGCAAATGATTGTTGGTTCATCATAGGATGTGACCTGAACAGAAATGGCAAGCAAAGAATAAGGCCGGTTTATACCTGCAATGGCAAAAACAATATAATAAATATGATCTTTGCTATAACAATTTATAAACATTGCATATATGCTGAGAAAAATACGACTCAACAAACAGATACCCTTTTGGTTCATTGCATTAAGCATCATGATTGGACTGACTCTTCCTACACTCATTCAGGACGGGATGTTTATGGATGCCATGGTTTATACCAGCGTATCACATAATCTAAGTATGGGTATTGGAACATTCTGGTTCCCACAATTCAGCTTGCATAACGTTGCCAATTTACCTTCTTTTCACGAACAACCACCCCTGGTTTTTGGCATACAAGCTTTATTTTTTAAATTGCTGGGCGACAGCATGTATGTAGAACGTTTCTACACCTTTCTGACAATGTGCATTACCGCTGTTCTGATTCTTCTTTTATGGAAAGATGTTTTTAAAAACCAAAGTGGATTTAAAAAGATTGCCTGGTTGCCTTTGATCTTTTGGATAACAATCCCGGTATGTTTCTGGTCGTATTCAAATAATATGCACGAGAACACCATGGGTATCTTCACCTTATGCTCTGCGATTTTAACCTATAAATCCTTTCATTCTGAAAAGCCAGGGCAGATTGTTTTATTGATACTGTCAGGAACTTTCATTTTCCTTGCTTCCCTGAGCAAAGGAATACCGGGACTTTTTCCGGTTGCAATGCCCTGCCTGTATTGGCTGACAACTAAAAAAATCAATCTCTCAAAAGCATTTTTTCAAACGCTGTTAATCACTCTCATCCCGGTTTTGATTTATGTGATCCTGCTTTTTATCCCCGAAAGCAAAGAAAGCCTGTCCATCTATTTTTTCAAAAGGGCATTGTATCGCATAAGCGAAGTCCCTACCGTTGACAGCAGATTCTACATTCTGAAACGTCTTTTCATGGAATTGATTCCACAACTTATTTTAGTGCTTGTTTTCATTTCTGTTGCATTGATAAAAAAATCAGGATTTACAAGCTTAAAACAATACCGTCCATCTGTTTTCTTTCTTTCGGTTGGTCTGTCTGCATCTGCCCCATTGATGCTCACACTGGTTCAAAAAGGATTCTATTTTGTTCCTTCCCTTCCGTTCTTCGCAATCGGATTATCCATGTTAATTGCACCTGTCGTCCTCAACCTTACTGAACAGATCAACACCCGAAGCAAAAAATATGGCATTTTCCTGATCCTCAGTGCTTGTTTGTTTATCGGCACCACAACTTTTGCTTTCATGCAAAAAGGAAAATTCGGCAGGACTAAAGAACTGCTGCACGACATCTATTTAATTGGGGCAGTTGTGCCGCAGCATTCAGTTGTCACC
>CAZUDW010000117.1:0-8122 GCA_964619305.1 uncultured Flavobacteriales bacterium | reverse complement strand
GGGACTGAATTTTGAGCAGGTGATGGCTGAAAGCATTACCAGGGAAAAGGCATATCTTGAGATGATGAATTGGCGAAATTCGAGTAGAGATAATAATTTATAATATTGTACAAATATTTAAAAAACTACAAGTAACAACGCCACACAACAAAAAATTTAGTGCATTTGGCAATTAGTGTTAAAAATGAAGATGATAACAATAAATAAACATAATATTAACTTAAAAATTTGGAGCGTTGAAATGCCAAACACACCATATTCAAACCGTTATAAGACAACGAATCAACAATAAAAATTATACGTTATGAAGAAAATCAGGATCAGTTTAATATTGCTTATTTTCATTTCTGCCTGTATTGGCTGCCATAGCCAAAAGCAATTAACCAAAGAAGATACTCCTCAAAACACAAGTACAGAGGCAGATCAAAATGAGACAAAATATCTTGTGATTACATTTAAGAGTATTGGTTCTGGCATTGACCGTGATTCGCAAACTGCTTTGGATAATTATTTAGAAAAAAAAGGATTGGAAGCAGAGAAGTATCACTGGGGCAGGGAAGGGGAGGTTGATTATTGCATCAATCTTGATACACTGTCACAAGATGAAAAAGAAAAGAGATTGAAAGAAATCAATGAAATTTTGCAAAATGGCAGTTGGATTGATATAAAAGAGGATATTATTTGTCTGCGTAAAAACAAGTAAAATAATTGATATCCTCAATCAATTTCATTTAACTTTGCACGCAGTTATTCACTTAATATTCACTATAAAAATAAAACCAAAATGAACGAATTTGGAATCAAATCAGAAAACGCCTCCATTGATCAGATCGGTTTAAAAAATATCGCTACAGCTTATTGGAACCTACGACCTGCAGAACTTGTAGAAGAGATTCTGTTTCGTGGCGAAGGTGTATTGACAGACACCGGAGCCATTGCTGTTGATACAGGAGAATTTACAGGACGTTCTCCCAAAGACAGGTTTGTTGTATGTGACGATATCACTGAAAATACGGTTTGGTGGGGAGATATTAATATAAAAATATCCCCTGATAATTTTGATAAATTATTTGATAAAGTGGCATCTTATTTACAGGGAAGGGATGTTTATGTTAGAGATGCCTATGCATGTGCACATAAAGACTACCGTTTGAATTTCAGACTTATTACAGAAACTCCGTGGTCAAATCTGTTTGCATACAATATGTTGAACCGGCCTTCAAAAGAAGAGCTTCTCAACTTTCAACCGGATTGGCACATTGTCTGTGCCCCGGATTTTCATGCTGATGCAAAGACAGATGGAACAAGGCAGCACAATTTTGCCATTTTGAATTTTACCCGTAAAATGATACTAATTGGTGGAACCGGTTATACAGGTGAAATAAAAAAAGGTGTTTTTTCTGTTTTGAACTACCTGTTACCTCAGGAAAAAGGCGTGCTTTCCATGCATTGTTCTGCCAATGTTGGAGTAAATGAAGATACTGCTATCTTTTTCGGACTATCAGGAACTGGAAAAACAACGCTTTCGGCAGATGTTAATCGCAGCTTAATAGGCGATGATGAACATGGCTGGTCGGAAGATGCTGTATTTAATTTTGAAGGTGGGTGTTATGCTAAATGCATTGATCTGTCACAAGAAAAGGAACCACAGATTTATAATGCTATAAAATTTGGAGCCGTTTTAGAAAATATTGAATTTATACCAAACACTTGTTCTGTAGATTATTTTAATTGCTCTAAAACTGAAAACACAAGGGTGAGTTATCCTATCTATCACATTGATAATATAATGGAACCAAGCATTGGTTCCGTACCGAAAAATATATTTTTCCTTACCTGTGATGCCTATGGCGTTTTGCCTCCAATATCTAAATTAAATACAGGGCAGGCAATGTACCAGTTTATCTCAGGTTATACAGCAAAAGTGGCTGGTACGGAGGAAGGAATCGTTGAACCTGAAACAGTCTTTTCTGCTTGTTTTGGAGCTCCGTTTCTCCCTTTACACCCAACGAAATATGCAGAAATGCTTGGCGAAAAAATAAAAAAGCATAATGTGAATGTTTGGCTGGTAAATACAGGATGGTCGGGTGGTCCTTATGGAGTAGGGGAGCGCATTAGTTTAAAATACACAAGAGCACTGATTACAGCTGCTCTGAATGCTTCGCTTAATGATGTTGAATATACAAAACACAAAATATTCAAGCTCGATATGCCTGTTTCTTGTCCTGATGTGCCGGGTGAAATCCTGTCACCAAAAAACACCTGGTCAGATAAAGAGAATTATGATAAGATAGCGCTGAAACTGGCAGCAGAATTTATTGCCAATTTTAATAAATTTGCTGATGATGCAAGTGAGGAAATATTGGCTGCAGCACCCATTGTAAAAGATGCAGCTTCTATTTAATCACTATATTTAATAGAGTAAATGGAGATTATTATAGCAATAATATTAGTTGGAATAGCTGTTGCCGGAATAGCAATAAAGATATTGGTTAAAAAGAACGGACAGTTTGCCGGTACATGCAGTAGTAACAACCCAATGTTACGCGATGAACTTGGCTCTTGCCCGGTTTGCGGAGCCTTACCGGAAGATGAATGTAAGAACGAAAAGTAGGTAAATTGCTTTTCTACTCTTCTTTATCTGCTACACTTTCAAGCATTTTTTTTATCCCGGAGGATGACCATGTGCGTATCAACCCTTCTTTTGTCGAATAAACTAAAAACGCCTGTAATTCGCTGTGTGTTTTTAGCACAGATTTACTCTTTTCCATGCCTATCACCATGAATGCCGTTGCCCAACCATCTGCTGTTATGCAGTCCTTTGAAAACACTGTTGCACTTAGCAAGCTGTGTTGCACGGGATATCCTGTAAAAGGATCTAATGTATGGGCATATTTGATTCCATCCTTAACATAGTATTTTCTGTAATTGCCGGAAGTCGCAACAGCTCCATAGTCTAAGTTCAGAATTGCTTGCAAAGGTCTGTCACCATCCTGTTGTTCAAGAGGCTTGTCTATGCCAATTCTCCAGGGTATATTTTTTTTATTCTTTCCCTGAGCTCTCACTTCTCCGCCAACTTCCACAAGGAAGTTTTTAATATTCTTTCTCATGATAAACTCAGAAATAACATCTACGGTATATCCCTGGGCAATGGCGTTGAAATCAATTGCAACATTTGGATTGTCTTTAATAAGCACATATTGTCCATCACACTGCGGTTGATCATTATCAACAAAACTCTTTATTTGCTCTCCGGACCGGCAGGCCATGCGTACATGTTTAAACCCTACATATTTCAAAATTGAATCGACAGTTTTTTTTGATACAGTGTCTGGAGGATTTATATTGTTTCCTGCAAATCCCCAATACTTCACTAAAGGCATGACTGTAGGATCAAAAGCGCCTTCGCTTTGTTCAAAGATTGCTGATGATTTCAAATAGACCTTTTTAATATGCTCATCAATAAGGCTTACAGCTTCACATTTGTTAAATCTGCTCAAGAGGGAAGAGCTTAGATAAGTAGATAATGATGCATCAATAGTATTAAATATAGAGTCGATTTCATGGTCAAGATGCCTTCCTTTAGGATCAATATAAGTAATATGATAAGTGCTTCCCTGGGCTTCACCGTTTAATCGTATCAGGTCGTGTTGTTCTGAACATGAACATAACAAAATAAGCGCGATAATCTTAATATCATTGAATTTCATCCTGCGAAATTAGAAAGTATTGTCGGGTATAGGTTTATTTAAACAAATGGCTGAAAGAATCGATTATTTATTCAGTATGATTATTTTACCACTTTTCAAAATATGTCCTGAAAACACCCTGTAAATGTATGTGCCGGGTGCCAGAGAAGTTGCATCAATTCCTATGTTGTTTTTACCGGATTTTAGCTGCAGCAGCATCATTTGTTTCCCATTGAGATCAAAAATTTCAAAAAAACCGTCAGCGTCATCCATGCGGTATTCCAGATGCATCCTGCCATCATTGGGATTAGGATATAGAACAATCTGATTTGTTGTATCAACTCTATCAGGATGGCCAACATTGAATTTATCTCTGGCTAAAGTGTACTCTCCCATCAACAGAGAATCAATTTCCATCAACCCGTAAGCATCAGATGTATTATTAAGCATATTCTTTGTGTACCAAGGATATTCAATCCAGTCATCTTCCGGCCCTTTTCTGTACAATAGATGTAAACTATCCTCAGGTTCAGTTGTGAGGTAGTTATCCAACCAACCTCCACTGCCATTTGTTACCTTACCGTCATACTTAATTCTACCTCTGAAATCATATCCCTGTGGCACGATCCCGTCTACCCGCCACCATCTGTTTGGCGATAGTTCCATTTTTAGTGAGATGTCTTTAATCGGGTCAGGAGCTGACCAATAATGTTCTACGCGTACAAGGGCAGAATCAGGCAAAGAATCTACGATAAGCGTTAACAAACCACCCGAAAGCGTATTGTTGCCAGGATTTCGTAAAACACGCATATCGTCTGTTACTGCCTGACTGATAAGATTATTTTTATTAAGTGTGATATAAACCGGATTGACAGGAACAGAAAGAATAAGATGTGTAAATTCTCCTGAAAGTATTGAAGTCGTTGTATATTGAGCCCATGAAGAATTATAAAAAGTAATTTCCATTGGAACATTATTAAAATAGTTTGGCGCACCTGTTAAACGTTGATGAATATAAATATCAGTTGTATATGGTCCGGAACCGCTTACTTTGAAAGAATCAATTGAAAAGGCAGCAAAACCAGGGTTTAAAACCCAATCATTGAAGAAATCAGTGAGATTATAAGATGTTGCAGTACTCAATCCATCGCGGAGTTGAATACTATTGACAGGAGTATAATTGTTATTGTTGAGGAATGTTTTCAGCCCCATAAAAAATAAAGAATCTCCTAAATATCCTCTTAATGTATGAACAACATCTGCACCTTTTTTATATGAATGATCTCCATAGGTATATTCCTGAGGAACATTGGCCAGTGCCTGGTAGCCGCCTTCGAGGTTGTGGGGATAACGCATCACATAACGATGGTTTGTTCTCATTACATCCATATAACTGGTACGACCATACAGGTATTCCAGAAAAATAAACTCAGAAAAAACAGCCATTCCCTCATTAATCCACATCTCTTCTGCTTTATCACAAGTTACTAAGTCGCCCCACCAATGATGAGACAGTTCATGAGCCATGATGGTCTCATATAACGTTGACCCATTGGCTGCAACACGCGGATATGCAATGTTGGTGGCATGTTCCATTGCCCCTGATGAAAATGGCACGAGAGAATAACCCACTTTGTTCCATTTAAATGCTCCATAGGCATTTTCAAAAGCATCGATAGCAGCGCCAAGATTAATAAAAGAACTTTTCAGAGCGGTGGTATCATTTGGCCTTGCAAAAAGGCTTACCGGAATCGCACCATTGATACCGTTGTGTATTTGTTTAACTTCAGCATAATCAGATACAGCTATACAGGCGAGATAACTTGGGATTTCTTCGTTCATTATCCATGTTCTCTGTATTGTATCACCTGATAATATTGTTTCATTTACCAGTTCACCATTGCATGTAGATACTTTACCTCCTGAAGAAATGATATTGAATTCATATTTAGCCCTTTCGACAAAATTGTCAAAACAAGGATGCCAGACCCTACCGTAAACATGTGGAATCGCTTCAAATCCTACTCCAAGATTAAAAGCATAATTTGTGTACCAATACCATCCACCCCATCCGGAATTATCCTGTTGGGGCGAACCATGATACCATACAGCAATTGTCGCTGTATCACCAATGTTCAATGTAGCGGGTAAATGAACAACTAGTAAGGTGTCATTATATGAATAATTCAGCGTATTCCCCATCACAATGGAATCTATGGTAAGCTGTAACAGATCAAGACTGATTGAACTGGTTCCATTTAGTTTAGGAGTAAACCTTACATTACAATTCCCTTTAATCGTTTGACCGCTAAAATCTGTTATATCCAGATTAATTGTATATTTTAAAACGTCTATTGTATCGCTTCGTATATTGTCAGCAACTCCTGCAGGTGTTGCCCCCTCTATAAATTCCCCATAAGAGTCAGGAAGAATGCAAAAGAATGAGAAAATCAGGCTTAATATTAAAAACGATTTATTTACCATAATTTTAGTTGTTTCAATGAATAGGTTGAATTTACAGACGAAAGCTTATGTGATATTAAAAAACTCTATTGACTTGTAAAAATAAGAAGAAAAAATCGAACAATATTGTGGCATCTTCTCTCTGATAATGTTTTGATAAGATATTATTACTAAATTAGACGCCTGATTATAGTCCCGGATAAAATGAACCCATCAGGTGAACTTTTTAAACTGATTAAATCTCTAACCAAATCTGAAAAGAGATTCTTCAAGCTGAGTTCTTCTCTACAGTCTGGTGAAAAAAATTATTTAAGGTTATTCAATGCTATAGAAAAACAAAAAGAATACGATGAGGAAGCAATCAAGAAATCGTTTAAAAATGAACGTTTTGTCAAACATCTTCCTTCAGAAAAGAATCATTTATATAAGCTGATACTTAAAAGTCTCAGGTCGTATTATACAGATAGTAACGTTAGCTCTGTTCTAAAGGAAGAAATTAAAAACATTGAGATCCTTTATGGGAAAGCGCTTTATAAAGAATGCAGTAAACTGATCAGGAAGTCGAAGAAAACAGCCTATGAACATGAAAAGTTCTATTATTTACTTGAACTGATAAAATGGGAAAAATTACTCCTGGAAGAAGAGTATATGTCGGGCAACTTTGATCAAAATCTGAACCAACTGATCAAAGAAGAGCAGGAAGTGATCGAGAAACTTCGGAATGTAGCTGAGTACCAGATATTATATTCTAAGATAAATTACGTTTTCAGAAAAGGCGGATATGTTCGTAATGATAAGGAAAAACAAATTGTCAATGAGATTTCAGACTATCATCTGATAAAAGGAGCCAACACGGCATTGTCCAAAAGAGCTGCTGCAACCTGTTATTATATTAAAGGCTTATGCGCTGTTGTAAATTATGAATACAGGAAATCATACCAAAGTTTTTGCAGAGTTTCATCGATTTTCGAAAACAGCCCTATGTTGATCCAGGATATTCCAAAACAATATATAAAATCGCTTGAGAATCTTTTATTGTGTTTTATTGATCACAAAGATTTTAAAAGTTTCTTTGATCTTTTCGACAAAATCCAATCCATCAAAGACAGCCCTGAATTTAGCAGCATTGATATTCAGTTGAAAATTTTCACTTCATCTTACAGGGCTGAACTTATTGCTTACGAGCGGATGGGACAGTTTAACCGGGCATTGGAAAGAGTTGATGAAATATTGGATGGTCTTGAAAAATATAAGAACAAAATACCAAAGGAGGACTTACTTCTGTTTTATTATCATTTGTCATATATATTCTTTGGAGCGGGAAAAATTAAGGAAGCTTTGAAATGGCTTAATTTGGTGTTAAATGACAATGAAGCTAACTTGCGTCAGGATGTCTATAGTTTTGCCAGGCTTTTCAATCTGATCATTCATTTTGAACTCGGTAATTATGATCTGCTGGACTATATTATTAAATCCACAAACAGATTTTATCTGAAAAGAAAGAGGGAATTAAACAGGGAATACAAGTTTGAAACAGTATTTCTGGGCTATTTCAAAAGCATTGCTAAACTATATGCAGATGAAGAGAAATTACAGCCATTATTTAAACAGTTACAGAGCGAAATTCAACTGGTGTTGAAAGATAATTATGAAAAAGTTGCCATGGAGTATTTCGATTTTGTTACATGGATAGATTCCAAAATCAGGAAGGAGAGTTTCGGGAAGATAAAAAACGAACAACTTTCTGAGAAATAATAATAAACTATCAGGATTTGTTATTCTTTCAGTAGTTTTGAATAGTAAATTAAACTAGGGAAAAGAACAAGTTTTTAGAACTTAACTTACATTGGATGGAACGGTAATAGCCCCCCAAAAGATCATGAAGGAATAGGTGCAGATAAAACACTATGTATGAAAGATAGAATAAAGCAAGGTAAAAACCTTGTGCAACTCCTGATCTTAAAAACCCG
>CAZUDW010000116.1:0-8238 GCA_964619305.1 uncultured Flavobacteriales bacterium | reverse complement strand
TAATTCAGATTCTGACCTTATTTTCAATCAATATTGGATATTTATAATCTATCCACCCGATTTATACCATTATTATATAATTTCGCAAGCATGGTAATTAATCAATAATATTATAAAATGAAAGAAGTATTTATTATATCAGCTGCACGAACAGCTATAGGCAGTTTTAACGGCACCCTGGCCTCAGTACCAGCACCAAGATTAGGAGCAGTAGCTATAAAGGGAGTGATCAAACGTGCAGGAATTAAAGTTGAGGATATTGATGAAGTATTCATGGGCAACGTACTGCAAGCTGGAGTTGGACAGGCACCGGCTAAACAGGCAGCTATTTATGCAGGAATACCTGAGGATGTCCCCTGCACTACTATTAATAAAGTCTGTGCATCGGGTATGAAAGCAGTCATACTAGGTGCCCAGTCCATACTAACCGGTGATAATGAAGTTGTTATTGCAGGTGGCATGGAGAATATGACTTCTGTTCCCTACTATTTAACAAAAGCAAGAACCGGTTACAGGTTGGGAAATGGATCACTGGTAGATGGATTAGTGAATGACGGGCTAATGGATGTTTATAACAATTGCCATATGGGTAATTGTGCAGAACTTTGTGCCCGTGATATGAATATTACAAGGGAGGAGCAGGACAATTTTGCAATATCTTCATACAAGAGAGCTTCTGAAGCATGGGAAAAATGTTTGTTTACGAATGAAATTTTGCCTGTAGAAATACCACAAAAAAAAGGAGATCCAATTCTTTTTAATGTCGATGAGGAGTTCAGTAAAGTCAAAATAGATAAAATTCCTTCTCTGAGACCGGCTTTTGACAAAGAAGGCACCGTTACCGCAGCTAACGCATCAACCCTTAATGATGGTGCTGCAGCCGTAATACTTATGAGCAAGGAAAAGGCATTGTCATTAGGACTTAAACCAATAGCCAGATTATTATCATACGCTGATGCTGCCAATAAACCTGAATGGTTTACAACAGCCCCGGCCAAAGCGCTCCCAAAAGCAATTGATAAAGCAGGCCTAACTATCAACGATATTGACTTGTTTGAGCTTAATGAAGCTTTCTCTGTCGTTTCATTAGCGAATATAAAGTTAATGAAACTTGATCCATCAAAAGTTAATGTAAACGGGGGAGCTGTTGCTTTGGGCCATCCTTTGGGATGTTCAGGAACCCGGATTATTGTTACATTGATTCATGCTCTAGGTCAACACAATGCTAAATATGGAGCTGCCGGCATTTGCAATGGCGGAGGAGGTGCTTCAGCAGTTATTATTGAGAAATTGTAATCCATCATTTAATATCAGGCGGACTTACTATTTTTGATATACTATGAATTATGGAATATGCCATATCCCCATCATTCCCTGTAGAGGTGATACTTCAGAAAAAAGTGAATTGGTTACACAAATACTATTTGGTGAAAAATATGAAG
Organism: uncultured Flavobacteriales bacterium; assembly: GCA_964619305.1. Taxonomy (GTDB): domain Bacteria; phylum Bacteroidota; class Bacteroidia; order Flavobacteriales_H; family CAZUDW01; genus CAZUDW01. Next base: position 6,796 of record CAZUDW010000116.1, on the reverse strand, counting down.
TTATTGAAGAAAAGAAGGATTGGATAAGAATTAAAACTTTATGGGATCATTATACAGGATGGATCAATATTTCCCAACTGTTTTTTACATCCAAACCTGGTAAAAAAGATATGCAACCGCCTTATTTCCTGAGTAAAGATATTTACTCAAGAATAATAGAAACAGGTACTGATCAAAGCATGTATATCCCAATGGGTAGCCGATTGAATTTCATAAATGATGATCTATTGAGTATAGAGAATAAAACATGGATATTCAAAGGAAATTTCACTGAATCTATTCATCCTAAAGGAGGTGGAGCGATGGTTCAAGCAGCACTCTTATATTTAAACTCACCATATTTATGGGGAGGCAGATCCCCTATGGGAATTGATTGTTCAGCTCTAATACAAATGGCTGCCATATTTTGTGGAATCAATATGCCAAGAGATGCCTCAATGCAGGTTCTTCAGGGCAGTACTGTTCAAGGATTACAGAATAGCATGGCAGGTGATATTGCTTTCTTTCACAATGATCAAGGGGCAATAATACATACAGGTATTCTAACAGGCAATGGATATATCATTCATGCATCAGGATATGTACGTATAAATAAAATTGATGAGAATGGAATTTTAATTAATGACTGCAATACATATTCGCATCGTCTGGCAGAAATAAAACGTTACACGAATTAACGGAATGCAGAGAGCATTAAACTCTTTTACTTTAAACCACTTAATATATTCTGAAATAACTCGCCAACAATTGGAAGTGGTTTTTCTTCGCCATTAGCAGCATTTATGATCCCTATAACCAAAAGCACCATTAAACCGATCCAAATCAATGTGTTTAACAACCATCCGATAAAAGGTATAAAAATCAAAATAATCATCACAACCCAAGCACAAACTCCAAGAATTGCAAGTCCAAGACCCTGCCTTAGGTGAAAAGCTCCAAGTGAACTTTTGTTTTGATCATTACTATGTAAAATAAAAGCAATGATCCAACCTATCAAGGTAATATAAGATAAAATTGCTATAGTTTTTGAATTATCATTATCCATTTGTTCAACAGTTTTTGATTGAAAGGGCAAATGTAACCAAATGAAATTATTGATGCCATTTTATTAAAGAAATTTATAAACTATTGTCTTCAACTTCACAAACGAGCAATTCATTGCCAAATAGTCTATTTATTTTAAAAAATACTGACACTTTTACTGTGTTTTCACATGAACAGTTCGTTGGATTAATATTTGACACTAAAAAGTCAATAAGTTAATACATTAATTATGGATTTAAAACAATATACAATTAAATCTCAGGAAGCAATCCAATATGCTCAGCAAATAGCTTTAGAGATGAATCATCAAACTATTGAGACGGTTCATCTGCTTAAAGGAGCTTTTATGGCAGATGAACATACTTATCCATTTTTACTGGGTAAATTAGGAGTTAATTTAGATACTTTCAATAAAGCACTCAATAAAATACTGGAATCACTACCTAAAGTCGAAGGAGGTAACCAGTATTTTTCTCAAAACGCAATTAAAGCATTGCAACATGCACAAACTGCAATGAAAGAAATGGGCGATGAATATGTATCTTTAGAACACCTATTAATTGGAATATTAAAATCAGGAGATACTACATCTTCATTATTGCATGATAATGGTATACAGGAGAAAGTGCTTAAAGTTGCCATAAAAGAGTTGAGAAAAGGATCAACATCTAACAGTGCAAGTGCTGAAGACATATACAATGCACTGCAGAAATACGCTGTTCATCTCAATCAAAGTGCGGCTGATGGTAAACTGGATCCTGTTATAGGCAGAGATGATGAGATCAGAAGAGTATTGCAAATTCTATCAAGAAGAACAAAAAATAATCCTATTCTTATTGGTGAACCGGGTGTTGGAAAGACAGCAATTGCAGAAGGTATTGCATTTCGCATCATTAACGGAGACGTGCCTGATAATCTTATAAAAAAGCAGCTTTACTCTCTTGATATGGGCTCACTTATTGCAGGTGCAAAATATAAAGGAGAATTTGAGGAAAGATTAAAATCAGTCGTCAAAGAAGTTGTATCATCAAATGGAGAGATAATATTATTTATCGATGAAATACACACTCTTGTTGGTGCTGGTGGCGGTGAAGGGGCTATGGATGCAGCTAATATTCTGAAACCTGCATTAGCTAAAGGTGATCTTAGAGCCATTGGTGCCACTACCCTGAATGAGTATCAAAAATATTTTGAAAAAGACAAAGCTCTGGAAAGGAGATTTCAAAAAGTTCACATTGAGGAACCTTCAATGGATGACGCAATTTCAATCCTCAGAGGGCTTAAAGAACGTTATGAAACTCATCATAAAGTAAGAATTAAAGATGAAGCAATTATAACAGCAGTAGATTTATCAACAAGATATATCACAGACCGATTCCTCCCTGATAAAGCGATTGATCTGATTGACGAAGCTGCTTCATGGTTAAAACTGGAAATAAATTCTATGCCCACAGAATTAGATGATATTGAAAGAAAAATCAGACAACTTGAAATTGAAAGAGAAGCTATCAAAAAAGAAAAAGATGATGATAAGCTTAAAAAAATAAAACTAACAATAGCTGATCTTTCCGACAAACGAACCGAATTAAGAGCAAAATGGGAGAGTGAAAAGAATGTGGCTGATAAAATTCAAACAATTAAAAAACAAATTGAATCTTTAAAGCAGGAGTCTGATCGTGCTGAAAGGGAAGGAAATCTTGGAAAAGTTGCAGAAATAAGATATGGCAGCTTACCTGAAGCAGAAAAAGAGTTAAGCAAATATGAAGCAGATATGCGAGAAAGCATTGAAAAAGGAAATCGTATGGTAAAAGAAGAAGTAGAATCTGAAGATATTGCGAAGGTTGTGGCTCAATGGACCGGCATACCTGTTTCCCGTATGATGAAGAGTGAATCTGAGAAATTACTGAATCTGGAAACTGAACTTCACAAAAGGTTAGTTGGACAGGATGAAGCTATCTCTGCAATTTCAGATGCTGTTAGAAGAAACCGTTCAGGACTGTCTGACGAAAAAAGACCGATAGGTTCGTTTATATTTTTAGGAACGACTGGTGTTGGGAAAACTGAGCTTGCCAAAACACTTGCAGACTTTTTGTTTGATGATGAAAATATGATTACCCGAATAGATATGAGCGAATACCAAGAACGTCATTCAGTATCCAGATTGATTGGAGCACCTCCAGGATATATTGGTTATGATGAAGGAGGACAGCTTACAGAAGCAGTAAGAAGAAAACCATATTCCGTTATACTACTTGATGAAATAGAAAAAGCACATTCAGATGTTTTTAACATTCTATTACAGGTATTGGAAGATGGAATCCTTACAGACAATAAAGGACGGACAGCAAATTTTAAAAATTGTATCATTATAATGACATCTAATTTAGGCTCTGATATCATTATGGAAAATCAGGAACGCATAGATGAACATGACGGTAAGAAGTTCTTTTCTAATCTTAAAAAAGAGATTTTTTTCCTTTTAAAAAAAACATTCAGACCGGAATTTTTAAATCGTATTGATGAAATAATAATGTTTCATCCATTGTCAAAAGATGATATAAAAAAGATCGTATTGCTCCAGATTAATATTTTAAAGAAGCTGGTTGCAAAACAGAATATTAAATTGATTGTAAATGATGAAGCCATCAATTATATTGCAAAAACCGGTTATGATCCGCAATTTGGTGCCAGACCAATAAAAAGGACAATCCAACAACAGGTTCTGAATGAATTATCTAAACAATTATTGTCTGGTAAAGTTCATCCAAATTTAACAGTAGTTCTTGATGTTTTTGAAAATAAAATCGTCTTTAGAAATCCTCTGCCAAAAGAGATAAAACAACTTGAAGCTAAGGAGACGGATTAATACTTTAACCAAGGAATGTCATTCAATACTTGATTTTGTATGTTTTCCGTGATCACTCATAATATTCATCCCCAGCATAATTTCATGTGAACCTGAAGAATACTTCCTGATGTTTGACAAAGTGATATCGTATGAATAGCCTATCAAATACTTATCTTTTTGTAAACCCAGCATCAATACTGCTGATTCCTTCTGTCGATATGAAAGTCCAAGCCAGATCAGTTTTTTATAAATTACTTTAGTATTGATATCAATCTGTGAAGGTGCACTGGCAATTGCCTTATATAAAACGGACGGTTCAATATCAAATTCTTCATTTACCTCCAGCCTGTATCCAAAATGGAAAAAATAATGCCTCGCTAATTTGTTTAAACCAGAATTAATTTCACTCATATCAATTTTAGATTGTATCATTTGGGAGATTGAAATTCCGGCAAAATATTTATCACTGTATAAATAAATTCCTGAATTGGAATCATAGAGCATATCTTTTCTTAATCCACTAGTTACCAATTGATCATTTGGCAAATCCAAAGTAAGTTCATCATAATTCAATACATGTTGGTACATTATTCCTTCAAGGCCAAAAGATAAATATGCATCTTTATTTACCTGTATATGATATGCGCACGACAATAACATACCGGTTCTAGAAATTGGTCCGGTTTTATCCCTAAACAAAATACCACCCACACCTAAATTATCAACTATCAGCCCCTGGCATGAAGCTATACCTGTTTGAGGAGCATCGTTGAAGCCAACCCATTGACCTCGAAATCCAATTTGAGCCTGTGTATTTTTCATTGTACCCGCAACAGCTGGGTTAATTAAAAACGGATTGAACATATATTGGCTGTAATGAGGCAACTGCTGACTGACACCAATAACTGAAAATAAAACCAACAATATAATAGTGATACTTGCTTTTCTCATCTATACATTATTATTTACATATTTGAAATTTTTCGTTAATCAACGAATAATTGTTACAGATCCGTTTATTACTTCTCCCGTTCCTAATTCAATGATATAATAATAGACTGCCGATGGTAATTCTCTACCGAGATATGTACCATTCCAGGGCACCTTGTATCCATTTGAAGAAAATAACTCCGTTCCCCATCTGTTATATACTTCTATAATGCAAGCGGGATATGATTCAATGCCCCGAATTATCCAGGTATCATTCACCCCATCATTATTTGGTGTAAAAGCAGATGGAATATGCAAATCCTCATTACAATTGCTACTATCTACTCCGACAATGATAGTATCAATAGAAACACAATTGTATTTATCTGTTACAGTAACTACATATATGCCAGCCGAAATTCCCTCGATTGTATCATTTGTAAGATCGTTAGACCATAGAATATCAAATGGTGAACTACCTGATAAGAAAACTGAAATCATTCCATTTAAATCTCCGGCACAAGTCTCATTCTTTATCGTAGGAATAATTTCCGGTCCATCAGTTGAATTGACCTGCGCTGAGCCTGTCTGATAACAACCAAGAGAATCAGTAACTGTTACAAAATAAGTACCACTGCTTAATCCGGTTGCTGTTTGTGTCGTTTGGTTGTTGGCATTTACATCCCACTGAAAAACGAAGGGAGGATTGCCACCTGTAATAGTGACAGTTGCCGTTCCGTTGCTATTGTTACAGTTTTCCAGTGTTACGGAGGTAAACATCGAAAAAGCATCAAGAGATCCAACAAAAATTGAATCTACCGAATAACATCCACTGCTATCGGTAACTGTTACAAAATAAGTGCCACTGCTTAATCCGGTTGCTGTTTGTGTCGTTTGGTTGTTGGCATTTACATCCCATTGGTATGTAAAAGGTGATGTTCCTCCTGTTGTTATTACCATGGCCGTTCCATCACTTAATGAACAATTCTCATCTGTCGAAGAAATATTTGTAGAAAATGAAGCGGATATATCAACGTTTATACTGTCAATTATTGTACAACCATTGTCATCGGTTACAGTAATCAGATAATTACCACCCGATAATCCTGTAGCTGTTACTCCAGTTTGTCCATTGCTCCAGGAATATACATAAGGTGAGGTGCCTCCACTAATTACTACTGTTGCAGTTCCGTCTGAATTATTGCAATATTCATTTGTTGAAGACATAGTTGATTGAAGTGGTAAAGGTTGCGAAATAATTACAGAATCCATAAAAACACATCCATTACTATCAACTACTGTTAGGTAATATATCCCGACACTTAAACCTGAGATACTATCAGTAGTTTGCGAATTACTCCATAAATAATTGTAAGGGGATGTTCCTCCTCCAATATTGGCACTTGCATTACCATCGGAACCTCCGTTACAACTGATATCATTAAATTGCATGGTATTGTTTATTGGCAATGGTTCACTTAAGGTGACTGATAAAGTGGAAATACAACTATTACTATCTGTAACTGTAAAGCTATATATCCCACTACATAATCCGGTAGCTGTTAATGTTGTCTGGCCATCACTCCATAAATAACTATATGGAGATACCCCTCCGTTTACTAATGCAATGGCTTCCCCATTACAATCTCCATTACATAAGATATCACTTACAGAAAAAAGCGTAGCTGTTGGGCCTCCAACATTGTTTAAATTTACAACTTCCACAGAAGAACATCCATTGTTATCTGTTACTGTTATTGTATAAACACCAGCTCCCATTCCTGTTGAAGTTTGTGTGGTCTGACCATTGCTCCACAAGAATGTATAAGGTGATGTTCCACCGGATGGAACAGCAGTTGCATCTCCATCATTGTTATTGCAAGTAGGATCATTAACAGAAGTGAAAATAACAATAGCAGTGGGCTCATTGATCGTTACTACTGACACCGAGGTGCAGCCGTTGTTATCCGTGAC
>CAZUDW010000115.1:0-8315 GCA_964619305.1 uncultured Flavobacteriales bacterium | reverse complement strand
TGTTCAGAAATTTGTAATCCTATAATCTTACACCAATAATACAAATGTCATCAACTTGTTCCTCATCTCCTTTCCATTCTTCAATGGTATTATCAAGAATTTCTTTTTGCTTATTAAGTGGCTCATCCTGAAAAGACAGTAACAATTTTTTAAAAGATTTATATTTGAATTTTTTCCCATTAGGTCCGCCAAACTGATCAGGATAACCATCAGAAAAAGAATACACAGTATCTCCTTCAAGTACATTTAATATATTGTTTTCGAATGGCATATTAGAACCTGTATAATAACCGACAGGTTGTTTACTTGCTTTTATTTCGAACAAACTGTAATCGTTATTTTCAATATTAGGATCTATTTTATCTTGTTGGATTGTCGTTAATGGAGTACCTGTTTTACGTATGAGAAACAGTGAATTATTAGCCCCGGCATATTCTAAAATATTTTTTTCTTTTCTCCAGGAGCATAATGACATATCCATTCCATCCTTTTGTTTTCCTTCTTCTCCGGTTTGTTTTAGAGAAAGAATAATGCCATTGCGTACTTCATTCAGCACTTCTCCAGGTCTGGTCACACCGTTTTTATTGACAACTTCATTTAAAAGAGCACTTCCGATCATACTCATAAAAGCACCGGGGACACCATGTCCGGTGCAGTCGGCTGCAGTGAATAATATTGAACCGCTTTTCTCAGATATCCAGTAAAAATCACCACTTACTATATCTTTAGGTTTGAAAAGGATAAAGGAGTTTGGTAAAAATTTCTGTCTTTGTTCATCAAGTGGAAGAATGGCACTTTGTATCCTGCTTGCATAATTGATGCTATCTGTAATTTCTTTGTTTTTTTCTTCGATTTCTTCTTTTTGTTTAACAACTTCAGCGGTACGTTCTTTTACTTTTTGCTCCAGGATGGCTTTTTCAATTTTAAGTTTTCGTTCTCTAATTTTAATATAGATATAAAATGAAATGACTACAAACAATACGCAAATAATATAAAACCAATATGTTCGATACCAGGGTGGAAGAATTGTAAACTGATAAGTTGCAGGTTCTTTTGTCCAGATACCATCGGCATTTTGCGCCTTAACTTTAAAAGTATAATTACCAAAGGAAAGGCCCGAGAATGTAACTTTATTGTCTTTTGCAAGAGGAGACCATTCATCGTCCAATCCATCAAGGATATAACTATAATTAATTTTATCGGGATTTTTGAAAGAAAGAGCTGAAAAATAAAATGTGAGGTGATTTTTGGAGAAAGGTAATTCCAAATTTAAAGGAAGATTATCCCAGGGTCTAATGCTATCAGTTAAACCAGACCAATCGGTTTCTTTATAGAATAAATTTACTTTAGTGATATGAATTACAGGGGGAGCTTTGAGATTTTTTTCCTTTAAAGGATTATAATCTGTTAAGCCACTCATGGTTCCAACCCAGACATGGCCAAACGGATCTTTCAGCATTGCATTTTCGTTACATTCTATGCCGATAAATCCATCTGAGCTGTTGTAATTACGAACATTTTTAATATTGTGCTGGGGATCAACAATTATCTTGTACATCCCGTTTGTTGATCCGGCTATTAATACAGAGTCATTCAAAACAGCGAGAGAATAAAGAGTTTTTGTACTGAGTTTCTCATTTCCTAAAACATGTCTAATAGGGATGCTGTCAGATGAATGAGTGTCAAAAAAGAACAAACCTCCCCCATTGGTGCCAATCCAAATGTTGTCATGGTCCGGGGCAATACAATTAACATCGGGCACTGTTAATCCTTCAACTTTGTCATAAGTTGTAATGGACGTATCCCCACCATATTTTGCTAAAGCACCGGCAGTGGCAAACCAGATATTTCCTTTAGTATCTTCAATAATATCTTTAATGCCATCATCTGAGACTTTTAATTTCTCCATTGAAGTACCCATGAAATGAACTCCATCATATAAGCTTATACCTCCTGCTGTTCCAATCCAAACAATTCCACGATGGTCTACATATAAACTATAAACACGGTTATCTTTTAATCCATCAAGTTCAGTAAATTGTTTGAAATCTTTCCCATTATATTTTAAGATACCATTTTTTGATGTGCCTATCCACAAATTCTGATTGTTTTCATTTCCAACTGCAATACACGATAGGTAATTGCTTGCAAGTCCGTTATCCTCTGTAAATGTAGTGACATCAGGTTTTCCATCAATAAAATCCAATTTGCTCAGGCCTCCGCCATCTGTGGCAATCCAGTAACTCCCTTTTTTATCAATATCAATTCCCATTACATTATCATTTAACAGACCTTCCTTCAGGCCATAATGTGAGAACAGGTCACCGCCAAATTTACAGAGTCCGGCACCATTTGTGCCCATCCAAATATTGCCTTCAGAGTCTTCTATTAAGCACAATATTTGATTTATGGGTAAACCTTCTTCTGTTGTGTAATGATCAACAATGTATGAGTTTTTGTGATCAGGAATTAGTCTTTTAACACCATTTTCTCCAAATCCAAACCAGATTTCATCATTATCACACGATAATACATCCCATGTAGAGCCAGAATTGAGTTCATCAAAAGTAAGGACTTTGTATTCCTGAGAATTCACTGGAATTTCGATTTTGAATGTTCCGGCATCATAAGTTCCACACCAAATATCCCCTTTTTTATCTGTTTCTAAGGTAAGTATCATTGAACTCGGAATGTCTATACCACCAACTAACTGTTTAACAGTAAAACTATCGTTGGAGAATGTTAGAACATCTATGCCTCCATATAAAGTAGCAAGCCACAGTCTGTTGTTTTTGTCTATGATTGCATCGAAGACAGCAGGGCTGTGAAGAAAATTGCTATTATCATAACTGGATATTGTTACATCATTCTCATGCAAAACTATTTTATTGATTCCATGATCGTCAGAGCATGCCCAGAAGTTATGACTCTTATCTTCGATAATTGATAATATTGTACTCCCCTTTAGACTGTCATCTTCATTAATAACCTGATATGTAAGACCGTTAAAAATAGTTATCCCTTCATCAGTTCCAAACCATATCCTTTTTTTACTGTCTTCAAAGATGCATCTAACCACGTTTCCGCTGAGGCCATTGGATTTATTGAAAACCTCAAATTCTTTGCCGTTAAACCGGCAAGCACCACCTCCATCTGTACCAACCCAAATATAGCTTCTGCTATCCTGCAGAAGACAATATACATTTGATTGAGGGAGACCTTCGTTGATCGAATATGATGTGAAATTATTTCGTTGTCCTGATAGAAAACATGGCAATGATCCAATAAAAAGAATTAGAAGACTAACTTTTTTCACTCCTGTTAACCTGTATTATTTTTTAATAAAGATAAACTGTCCCCCTTCATCACCTGTATTTTTAATAGGGGATAGCTTTGGAGATTGTTCGGAATTGTTGATAACAGGAATTTTTATTTTATTGTATAGTTGACCTGCATCAAGGTATTTATTTTGATTGTTTGACAAGGTTTTCAACAGATAATATGCAAACACAGAATGACCGTCCCTGCCTCCATCCATTACGGGCTCAAGACCTCCCGAAGTAATAGCTTGCCTTGAAATCAAGCTCTGAACTTCTGTATAATATTTTTCAGAATTCTCAAATGGCACTGATACTGTATTGCCTCTGAAAATATCTCCACTAAAACAAGCATCTGAAATTAACAAAGTGTGCTTAGATTTAATACCACCTAAAAACGTTTGAATGTCGGAATTTGATATATAACCGGATGTTGAATTTGTTGTGGCATCAATCGGTACCCAATAACCTTTATTCAAGCTTTTTTTGTATTCACCGTGACCTGAATAATAAATAAAAACATTGTCAGATGGTTTAACTTTTGCGACCATAGATTCCATTGCAGCAATAATGTTGCTCCTTGTAGCTTGATCATTATATAATGTTTTAATGCCATTAAAAACGTATTTTCCTTTTAGCATACCTTCAACTGCCTTTGCATCATTAACAGCATTCTTTAGAGTTGGCCAGGCACCTTTATATGCATCAATACCTATAATTAAGGCATAGTAACTTCCAATAGTCATTGTTTTAGCTTTCGAAATATTCAACCCTTTTAATGGGTCTCCACCACCACGATATTGAGGCTGTTCGTTATTGCTCTCCACTTCTTCTGCCATCGCTAAATTAGAAGTTGGCAATTCTTCGTTCATTTTAATTGATAGATCTAAGTCTTCAGCATTTGAAAAAGTGGCGCCATCAAGCTGGACGGCTACTTTTAGTTCTTTGTCAGAGAAATCTTTATTAGCGTAAAACTCCACTTCTAATTCTTTAGCTTCACCTGGCTTAAGGATATCAATTAATTCAGAGAGTTTATCTACGGCAAGAACATTTTTAGGAAATACATAATTCACTTTAATGTTTTTAGCTTCTCCTTTAGATGTGTTTTTCAAACGAAGTTTTAATGTGATAGGAGCCCCTATTTCCGCTTTGCCGGTTGCTGATGTGTATTCATGTCCTGTAATAAGAATATAGCTGTAATTCTCAGTTCCTTTTGTCTGGAAATTCATCTTAAAAGGTGATGGATTATTCTTGTTGGCTTCATCTACTGAAACAATAAAAACACCTGCTGATGTCTTTAAATTATCTTGAGGATAAACTGGCATCTGGATCTTTTGTGTTTTGCCAATGTCAAGATTACCAATATAATACTCACTGTCAAAGTTCAATCCTTCTATTTTTGGGTCTGTTGCCAGTTTAGCCACAACATCATAAGCTTTTCCTTTCCCCTGGTTTTCAATGGTGAAACTTAACAGGGTATTATCATTGTGTTCAATAATCCCGTTGTTATTATCATCTGTCAAAGTTATTGGAGAACAAACCAGTTTTGGCGAGCCTTCTTCCTTTGCAAATTTCTTCTTGCCAATATTCATTTCACCGGTATCCCATATTTTATAACTTCCATCTGCACCGGCAGTTACGAATAAATTTCCTTTATCGCTGAATGCTATAGATTCAACTCCTTTATTGTGTATTTCAAGAGTTTTAACAATCTGATGTGAATCCATGTTCAATACTTTCAGTTCGCCATTTTTCGTTCCTGCAAGTAAATATTGAACATCAGGTGAAAAGACAAGCGTATTCACGCCAGATTTGATATCATTAAATTCATTATTTTTTGTTCCGGAAATAGGATCCCATAAAGTGATAACCCCATTTTCATCACCACTTGCCAAATACATCCCATCCGGGCTAAAACATACACAATTAATACTTTTCCCTCCAGACTGTATTGTTTTTTTGTTCACGCAATTCGATGCATCCCAGATTTTAATAGTGTTATCAGAAGATCCGGTAGCAAGTAAATTACCTTCAGAATTAAAAGCAATTGAATTGATCCCACTATCATGAGCTTTTTTAGATATAATCAGGGTGCCTTTAGAATTCCATAATTTAATTTCACCATTTTTAGCCCCGCTGGCAATAAAACCACTGATAGGATTAATTGCTACTGTCATTACTTCAGAAGTATTGTCACGTAAAAGTTTTAGTGGTTTGGCCGTTTTTGTATCGAATAGAATAACCTTGTTGTCAGCACAACCGGTTACAAAATATTTATTATCTGCTGAAATTGCAACGGATGTTACCCGATTTGAATGAGAAAGAATTTTAAGCTTCATTCCGTCTTTTGTGCTCCATAGATATGCCCGATTATCAGCACCACCGGTCAATAATAAAGAGCCATCACTGTTTAAAGCACAGGAAAGAATGGCATCTCCATGAGCATTTTCTTTTGATCTCAACAAATCTTGTGCTTCTAAGATATAAGATGATAACAGAAAAACGGATAAAAAAATGAATGATCGTTTCATGAGAGTTAATTTATATTTGATAATTTAAAAAATTTAATGTATGCTTTTACATCTGTCAAATGAATAGGGATTAGATGAATGTAGCATGAATTCATATTATATCAAATCCAAAATTTTATATTGCAAAAATAAATAAAATCCTTATTTTTATTGATAGTTTTATAAATTATCTAATATTGCATTTATGAGGCTGGTAATACTGATAATAGCGATTAATGGTATAGGTTTAATCAATAGGATCTATGCTCAGGTTGATTTCTCGTTTACTGAGGTATGTTTAGGCAACTATACAAGTTTAAATGGCACATCTTCAACACCTGATAGCTTGATTGCAGAATGGTTATGGGATTTGGATAATGACTTACAATATGATGATGGAACGGGGAAATCAATTACTTATATTTTTGGGCAGGCTGGAACACTTACAGTAGGTTTGAAAATTATACCAACAGTTGGACAACCTGATTCTGTTATTAAACAGGTTATAGTCGATCCGCAACCTGATGTAAACTTTCATGTTGATAATACATGTGCTTTTCAACCTGCATTGTATATCGATCAATCCACGATCAGCAGCGGCTCCATTGTGCAGTGGCAATGGGATTTTGACAATGACAATATTGTTGATGACATAAGTGGTCCGAATGTTTTTTTTACTGTTGGCCCACCTCAGACCTATGTTTCTAAGTTGACCTGTATTTCAGATTTGGGATGTAGTGCTTTTGCTACAAAAACCACTGAAATATTTCCTCAGCCGGTAGCAGATTTTATGTTCTGGGGTACTTGTGAGGGAGAAGGAACAGTCTTTCATAATAATTCCACTCCTAATGATAGTGTTTCTTATTATTTATGGAGTTTTGGTGACAATAATTATGAGACTACTTTTAATGATCCTGTTCATACTTACTCCTCAAATGGAAATTATACAGCATCCCTTATTGTTTTGACCGATAACAACTGCCGGGATACCTCATCTTATAATGTTAATATCAATCCAAAGCCAGATATTAATTTCACTTATTCAGGAGATTCTGTCTTGTTGGAAGGAAGCCAGATAACAGTGGCTGTTGAAGATGGCATGGATTCCTATTTGTGGTCTGATGGGGAAATAACTAATAGTATTGTTGTTACTACCGGAGGAACTTACTATGTTACAGTAACAGACAATAATCAATGCACTTCTGATGACAGTGTCTTTATTGCTACCAGAAATGATGAAGTTAAGGTTATAAATGAAATATTAACACCTAATGGAGATGGAATAAATGACTATTTCAAAATCGATAACATTGAATATTATGGCGACTGCCAAATTACTATTTATAACCGATGGAATGACATCGTCTTTTCAACTTCAGCATATAAGAATGACTGGGATGGTACCAATGGTGGAAAATTGTTAGATGCAGGAACGTATTTCTTTGTTATTAAATGTGATGATAAAGATCCTTTGATTGGAAATTTAAATATTCTAAGGTAAAAAGTAAAATGAAGAAAGTATTCTGTTTCACATTTTGGATCATCTTATGCCTTTACAGCACGGGACAACAATTACCCATAAGCGATCAAGCATATATTAATTTATATGATCTCTCACCAGCCTATTCAGGACATAACAATAATTTTGAAACATTTATCTCATACAGAAAAAGCTGGCTTGGAATTGAAGGGGCCCCTGAAGTAAAAAAAATGAGTATTAATGGTCGGCTGGCTGATAATATGGGAATAGGCGGTACTATTGTTAGTGATGAGATTGGTATATTCAGAAGCAATACCGCTCTACTTAGCTATGCATACAAAGTTAATTTCCCAGGAGATAAACTTTTGAGCTTTGGGCTGGATGCTGGAATTTTTGAAAATCACATTGACTTGTCAGATGCGCAATCTGAAGGCACCGATATGTTAGCTGAAAGCAATCAGAATATAAGTAAGATCACATTTCTATCCGATTTTGGAGTATCATTCTTAGTGCGTGGACTTTATACCGGAATAGTAATACCCAGATTACTTGAAACAAAAATGGAAAATGATAATGGTACAGCGATTTACACATTAAAACGTCACTACCAGTTTCATATAGGTTATTCTTATTATTTACATAGAGATTGGGAAGTAAAGCCTATGGTTTTATGTCAGAAATCCATATCGAGCCCCGTTTTTTATGAAATTGGTACAATCGTCAGATACAAGGATATGATCTGGATGAATTTGGCCTATCGTAAAACTACAAGTTTTGTAGTTGGTTTTGGAGGGGTGATTTACGATAAACTATCTCTGAACTATGCCTATGAATTTTCAGGCAATGGCATGTTGGGGCAATCTTCCGGAACTCACGAAGTATCTTTAGGTGTGCTTATTGGCAATCAACAGAATTCTCAAACCTCTGTTTTTGGTGCCGGAGCCAACTATAGGAACAAGCCATATTTTGGCTGGTAACGCTTGTAATTTGCAGAAACATCACTCCCAT
>CAZUDW010000114.1:0-8376 GCA_964619305.1 uncultured Flavobacteriales bacterium | reverse complement strand
CAACATGGATGTTATTAAGCCGGGCAGCCGGATGATAAATATCTTTGTTTGTGGCGATATTTTTCATGCTTTGACCGCTTCTCTCCCTGCTATATAATGCTCTTTTGCCATGGTGTTTTTGGTTTAAATGGTTAATAAATAAGGGTTTATGAAAAAATTTCGGTTTAAATCAATCATCGAGGAGTGCTCCTTAGTCATCAAATGCAAAATACTGCTTAAAGTTGCATGAGGTTAGTTACTTTATTTCTTTTTAGCCAACCCATATTTTCTTTCTATAAAAAGATCATGATATTCGTCAAGACAT
This sequence comes from uncultured Flavobacteriales bacterium, assembly GCA_964619305.1. Lineage (GTDB taxonomy): Bacteria > Bacteroidota > Bacteroidia > Flavobacteriales_H > CAZUDW01 > CAZUDW01. The sequence continues at coordinate 8,072 of CAZUDW010000114.1, read as the reverse complement.
CCTTTAGAGAGTTTATGGCAGCATAAAAAGCAGGTTTGTTCGGTATGTTTACTCCGATAAACGTTTTCCAACAGCAATCGGGAGGATAGGAGCATTTAATTAAATACCATTCCCTGTCATTCATCCCAAGCTATCATCAAAAAGGATAACCAATTCCTATATTGAGCACAGGTTTCAGATGATAGCGATATTCACTGGTACCTATGTATTGCTCTTGACTGATGACTTCCATCTGTTTGTTGGCTAGCATTTTAGCATATTCGAAATATGAATCTTTTGTTGCCTGGTCGCTTGGGTTAGAAGATGTTACATTTTGTTCAATATTGTCTATTATCTCTTGCTTTTCATCCAACAGGTTTGCCAGTTTACGTTGTTCTGAAGCAAGTTTTAATGCATTGTAATTGTCTTTAGATTGGAGCACCCAACGTTCGCCTTGTTGCACACTAGGGTCTTTGACAGGAAACCCAAGGTCCAATCGCAAGATGAAAAAAGTAAAATCAAAGCGCAGACCAAAACCGGCTCCAACAGCAATTTCTCTCCAGAATCTTTTTGTGTCAAATTCTCCCCCGGGTCTGCTAATTTCATCAATATACAGCAGCCAGATATTTCCTGCATCGGCAAAGAGTGCAGCTTTCATCATCTTTGTGAGATTGAAGCGATATTCTAAGTTGCCTTCAAGGCGAATATCTCCGATCTGGTCGATTTTGTAGAGTGCGGTGTCTGAAAGACCTCCCGGCCCCAGCGTTCTTGCCTGCCAGGCTCTTATGCCATTTGCTCCTCCGGCAAAGAAACTTTTTTCAAAAGGTAGCACGCTGAGATTGGTAAATGGAATTCCAATGCCACCATAGAGGCGATAAACCATCTTACTTCTTCTATTGATAATACTGTAATATCTCCAGTCGGCATCAAGCTTAAGATATTGTGCATATTGTATCCCTGTGTTTGGATCTTTTTCGGAAAGAACCGTGTCTTCCGTGCTGAAAAAACGATAGCTGCCATCACTGCCTTTAGACGAACCAATAAGGTTATTGAACAGTCTGAGTGCATTTCCGGCTCCTTCGATACCTGTACTGAAATAAGTGAAATTTCTGAATTTATTTGAAAGTTGGTTGGAGAAAGTAAAACGATAGCGTGAAGCAACAATCATGTGATCTGAATAGCTATTTATCAGGAAGTTGTTCCCTGTATTAAGCAAAGTTTGTTCAAAAGCAGAATCAAGGGATATCTTTACAATGTTGATATCAACAGGATATAAGCTATGTGAATAGTATTTCTTTGCCCTCCAGGTATATCCATATGACATGGTAGCCACATTGCGGCTATAATCAGGACGCTGCTGGTAGTCATAAGATAATTTGATGTTTGTTTTTGGATCGTAAAAGGCAGGTAGTTTACGGAATTTAAATGGCATGAGAAATTTTGGTAAATAAAGAGATATATCGGCTCCGGCTTCAAGTGTATTAAATGGGATAGATACATTCAACTGGTTCTCAATGCCTGTATTACCCGAAGCACTTTCGGAAGAGGTATTCTGTATTTGTTGAACTTCCATACCTCCCCGGAGGTTAATTTCCAGTTCTTCTGCTCCTTTAAAAGTGTTCTGGTTTTTAAAGGAAATATTTCCTGAGATACCAAGGTCTCCTGACCTGTTTGTCCCTTGTGTCTCCAAGGTAACAGACTGGGTATAAGACGGTGTCATATCTATATAGCAATCCAGCATATTCTCGCCATCAATGGGATTAGTTTCTTTAAAAGTGATATTTATAAATTTGAAAGATTTCAAGCCTGATAATCTTTTATGAGTGTATGCCACCCTCTCTTCATTATATAGATCACTTCCCTCGATAAAAATATTATCTAAGATTACTTCCGGTTTATATCTCATCATGGAATAATTTAGAAAATGATATTCACCTTGAACAATAGTATCTGCAATATCCCAAATTGGTTCCTTAGAAGAATATGAGGTGTTGATGTAAATGTTATTAATATAATACAACTCGTGCTTTCCGGTGACAAGAGTGTCTTTTCCTGCAGGTGATTTAGATTTTACGAGCGGATCATTGATGACCAGTTTGATATCTACTTTGTGTTGACCAACCGTACTATCAACTTTGAAACTGATGTATTCTTTGTTGAATTTATAATAACCAAGGATACGCATATGATCAGCAAGCTCGTCCCTGTCTGAAGTGAGTACGTCAGCATCATATTGATTGCCCTGTAATACCAATGACTTTTTGGAACAGATTTTTATTGGCTTCACAAGGTCTGGATCTGAGATAGTAAAAGAAAATCTTCGGATCGAGTATAATTGTTTTGCATTAATGAAGTAATGAACCGTTGCTTTTTTTCTCCTTGTGTGAAGACTGTCATCCACTTCATTATTAAAGTATCCTTTGTTCTGGAGGTAACGGTTCAATTGTGTCACTGATTTATCTGTCAATGCCTTGTTGAGAATAACTGGTTCTTCACCTACGGTATTTTTAAGCCAGTTTCTGAATTTTGTTTCCTTTTTATTCTCTTTCCTGCTCACTATATTATAAATCCAGAGATGAAATTTAAACAGGCCGAGAATCTTTCTGTTTGGAGTTTGCTTGATTATAGGCAATAGTTCGTCTTTATCGATGTGTTTATCATTAATGTGGACTTTTACTTTGTTGAGTAAATACTCATCTTGTTTTATCAGTCGGGTGGAAGAACAGGAACTGATAATGAAAAAGAGAACAGGAAGTGTGAAATATGTGAGAAGTATTTTCAACTTTGCCGATATGGGTTTGCAAAATTACTAATTTAGTGGTGTATAAGCGTGTATGGTTTCAGGAAGAAAATTAAAACAAATTGTTTCCCTCAGGTATAAGAAATACAGGGACAAACATCGGTTATTTGTTGTTGAAGGGATGAAAAGTGTTCAGGAATTACTTCAATCTTCATTTTCTGTAGATGAAGTAATCCTCACAACTGAAGTGGCAAAAAAATTTACTATGAAATCTGATAGGTTTGTTGTGGTTGAAAGAAATGTAATGAAGAAGATAAGCAGTTTGGCAACACCACCAGAAATTTTGGCAATTGTAAAAATGCCGGAAGAATCAGCAGTGGAAACTTTTCCTGATCATGCTGATTTATGCTTGCTTCTTGATGGCATCAGAGATCCGGGGAATTTGGGTAGCATTATAAGACTTGCTGACTGGTTTGGTGTAGAACATGTGTTTTGTTCCCTCAATACGGTAGATAAGTATAATCCAAAGGTAATACAGGCAACTATGGGTTCTCTTTTCAGAGTGGCAGTTCATTATTGTGATCTGAGTTATTTTCTTAAAAATAATAGAAACAAAATGGAGTTGTATGCCGCTACTTTAGATGGAGATTCTTTGTATTCAACTGATTTTTCTAAACCGGTCTGTGTATTATTAGGTAATGAAGCTAAGGGGCTCAGTACTTCATTGAAACAGATTGCAGATCACTCCATCACAATACCCGGAAACGGGCAGGCAGAATCATTAAATGTAGCACTTGCAGCCTCAGCAATAGTAGGTGAAATCAGGCGGCAGCAACTCAACCCTCAAAAGTGAATGACAGCAATAAGATGTTTGAACGCATGCGGTCTATCACAGTTTCATATTTGATAGACTGAGCATCATGTATGATAAGGTTTTTTGTACCGACAGATAGTTTGATCTCAGGAGAAAACTTAAAATACTGCAGGAAAAAATCCATACCAAAACCTACTTCCCATGAAAATCCATACCTCTCAATACGCACAACTGGATCTCCAATATTTTGATCGATATCGGCTTGCGAAGCCAGATCGATACTATATTTTCCACCCCCAAGCAAATAACATGCATAGTTGTTGATCCGGGCTGAACGGAACTTCAAATCCAAAGGAAAATCAATATAAGTAGATTCAACAGGTTTATTGATTAGCTGGGTTGTCTGCCCGTTATTCTGCTTCGAATTGTATTCAACAGTATATTCCAGCATTCTGCCGGCAAAAGAGAGTTGTGGTATAAATCTCAGATTGAGCAAAGAGCCTAAGTGGAGATCAGAAACTATTCCAAGGTTGAATCCCGGTTGTCTTTGAGATTCTAATGAAAGCAGGTTGCTTGAAGTATCTGTCCATTCATTGTGGTCATAATCAAGAATAAAATCTGCAGAGTTTAATCCAATCGTAAAACCAAAATGCACGATTTTCTGTTCAAACCCTTCCAGATTTTTCGGTTTGTCTTTTTGTGCTGAACCAACACAGGGTAGCAGCAGACTTACCGACAATAATAACGTTATAACGACAGATGCTCTCAAAACGCAGAAAGAAATCAAAAGTAAAAAAACGGCATTAATCAAATATTATTTTAGGGAAGTGTAAATTGAAGCAATGCCACCGGCCAGTGAACGATGACTATGTTGTTTAAATCCGGCTTTTTCCATTAAAGAAATAAATTCTTTTCCCTGCGGAAAAGCAGTGACTGATTCCGGAAGGTATGAGTAAGCTTTTTCATTGCCTGAAATAAATCTACCCGTAACGGGTAAAAAATACCGGAAATAAAGCATATATATTTGTTTGAAAGGAAAATGCCGGGGTATAGAGAATTCAAGTACCGTCAGCATTCCTCCGGGCTTAAGAGTTCTGTACATTTCTTTCAGGCCTTTTAAAGGTTGCGCATAATTTCTTATTCCGAAAGCTATCATGATTGCGTCATAACTATCAGATTCAAAAGGAATATCCTGACCGTTTCCTTCAATGAGTTCAACTCTGTTTTCCAGATTCTTTTTTTTAACCTTCATCCTCCCTTTTTCAATCATATTAATAGAAATGTCTAAACCCGTGACTTTTGAGTTTTTTATTTCCTCTGCCGCCATAATCGCAAGATCTGCAGTTCCCGTAGCCAGATCGAGCACACTTTGCGGTTGCCTTTTTTTTAACAATCTGATTACTTTTTTACGCCACCTGATATCCATTCTGAATGACAAAAGATGATTGAGAAAGTCATATCGCTCAGCAATGTTATCAAACATATTTTTTACGAACTTCTCCTTGTTTTCGCTGTTTTCCGGGAATGACTTTAAGGTTTTTGCCTGCATGATACCGCAACTTTGTTTGTATAGAACTTTATAATACAGTTATAATTGCTTCATATAAAGAAGTTTTATTAATAGGCACAACGCCTACTTCTTTGCAGACAAGTCCTCCTGCGAGGTTTGATATTTTTAACATTTCTTCGGCATTCAGTCCGGCTGCAATGCACAGACCGGCAATGCCAATCACTGTATCTCCTGCACCCGAGACATCTATTGCTTCCGTTTGATGAGCCGGAATTAAGCTGTGACCATCTTCATCAATTAACAACATCCCTTTATCCGATAAGGTAACCATCAGTTGTTTGATATTGCGATCTCGCCTGAATTCATTGAGGAAGACTAGGGTCTCTGCTGCAAATATATCGGCAGGTAACTCACCAATACCTGCAATCAATTCTTTCAGGTTGGGTTTGAAAAGAGTGACGTTTTTGTAATTATTGAAATTTCTGTGTTTGGGATCAACAATGACGGGAATATTCTGTTTTTCTGCGATGGCAGTAACCGATTCAATCACATGACGGGTGAGTACGCCTTTATCGTAATCCTGAAGAAGAATAACGTCAATCTGTTTAGCAGATATCACATCCTTTAGCAATTGGATCAATATAATTTCAGTCTCAGCATGAATGTCCCCGGTCATTTCTTCATCAATCCTTAACATGTGCTGGTTATTGCTGATCACCCGGGTCTTAACTGTTGTAGTTCGTCCTTTTTCCTGTATAATGCATTCAGAACTCATTCCGGAAGAATGCATCAGGGTTTTAAATACAGCTTCTTTATCGTCATCACCAACAACACTGCATAATAACGGGTTAGCACCTAAGGCAGCAATATTCAGGGCTACATTGGCTGCTCCTCCTAACCATTCTTCTCTGCCCGTGAGCGAAACTACAGGCACATCGGCTTCGGGTGATGTGCGATCTACCTGACCCCAAAGATATGCATCAAGCATAGCATCTCCTATGATCAGAATGGTCTTTTCACCGAAAAGTTGAAAAAGTTTTTTTACTCTTTCCTCATCCATTCAGTTAAGTTTTTCCAGAGATTTTTTTATTCTTCCGATTGCATCAATCAGCTCTTCATTAGAAGCAGCATAAGAAATACGAATACAATTATCATTGCCAAATGCTTCTCCACTCACCAGGGCAACATGAGCCTCATTGAGTAAAAACATACAAAGATCATAAGAACCTTTTATCTCATTATTATTAAAACTCTTTCCAAAATAGCTGCTAATATCAGGAAAAACATAAAAGGCACCCTGGGGTGTATTGGTAATGATTCCCGGTATTTCTTTAAGCATATCAAGCACCAAATCGCGTCTTTGGAGAAAAATATCACGCATTTTATAAACTTCTGAATTATCACCAAGCATAGCGGATTTAGCAGCTTTCTGAGCAATGCCGCAGGTGCCTGAGGTGAATTGCCCCTGAATTTTTATACATGCATCGCTTATCCATTTAGGCCCGGCCATGTATCCTATTCTCCAACCTGTCATAGCAAATGCCTTTGAGACTCCGTTGACGATAACAACTCTTTCTTTCATATTATCGAACTGCCCTATGCTGTGATGTTTGCCGGTATAATTGATAAACTCGTAAATTTCATCAGAAATTATGATGATGTCTTCGTGTTTGCCCATGATATCTGCAATAGATTTAAGCTCCCCTGAAGAGTAAACACTGCCGGATGGGTTGCAGGGAGAGCTGAATACCATGGCCTTTGTTTTATCGGTGATGTGTTGTTCAATCCGGGATGCGGGTACTTTAAAATCCGAGCTTATGTCTGTTGGAATAACTACGGGCACACCTCCACTTAATTTAATAATTTCGCTATAACTTACCCAATATGGTGCCGGCAAAAGTACTTCGTCACCCGGATTAACCAGGCACATGATCACATTGGCAAGGCTTTGTTTGGCTCCTGTTGAAACGACAATTTGGGTGGGTGGATAATCGAGCTTATTATCCCTTTTTAGTTTAAGGGATATAGCTTCACGAAGATCCAGATAACCCGGCACAGGCATATAATGAGAAAAATTATCTGCAATGGCTTGTGTTGCTGCATCCTTTATGAATTCCGGTGTATTGAAATCAGGTTCACCGAGACTCAGGTTGATCACATCAATCCCACGCGCTTTCATCTCCCTGCTTTTTTGTGCCATTGCAAGAGTCTGAGACAAGGATAAACTCATAATTCTGTCGGAGAGTAGGTGCATAATTGAGATAAAGATGGCGAATTTAATAAATGTAAACTGAAATTGTTAAATGGGGGATTGTTTGTTTTTGGTTGGTGAAATTAATGAGCCGGTTTATTTCTTTTGGTAGTTTTTGCAATTCGGCAATTTACCGATCAGCAGTTCATTCTTTGATTGACAAACCAAACTTGTTTCAGCATCTCATTACATTACACCTTTCTCATGCTTTTTCATAATCAAAACCTTCCTTATCTATAGACCCTGAAACAAGTTCAGGGTGACTACCGGTTTGAAACATGTTCAGGGTGACTACCGGTTTGAAACAAGTTCAGGGTGACTGCCGGTTTGAAACAAGTTCAGGATGACTGCCGGTTTGAAACAAGTTCAGGGTGACTGTCGGTTTGAAACATGTTCAGGAAATGCTCTTGATTTTGCCTTTTGTCTGTTTGATAAAAATTTGTTAATTTTATTGATTATGTTTTTGTAGAGAAAATAGCATCAGATTGGGTGTGATCACCATTCCCCCAACCATCAAGATTCATCAACACTACTTTATTATTCCTTTTCATGATTTCTGATGGCAATATTAGCCAAACCGGCTTTGGCGGTGATCCCGCAGTAAATCTATACTCTGCAAATCCCGACCCGGGCAATACAACAAACATTTCTTAATTTAACGCTATGAAAAAAATTTCCTCTATTTTAATATTTTATTTATCTTTACTTCCTGAACTTCCTGAATTTTGAAAACTCTCATCAAAATATTGCTCATTTCCTTATTGAGCGTTCACTATTC
>CAZUDW010000113.1:3275-8848 GCA_964619305.1 uncultured Flavobacteriales bacterium | reverse complement strand
GGGGTGCGCGTATGAGAAAAATATAAAAAAACTTTTGTAATGAAAAAAGTTAATTCATCAACGAACCCTGATGTATAGTGGCGAATTTACGAGTAACGCTTCTGCGTTCTTTGCATAATTGATCGTATTCAACTTTGGTGATCAGAATATATCCCTTCGGAATTTGCATAACGCAAAATTCTGTATATTATACTCCTTCATTTTATCCGTATGATCTTTTTCATCACCAACTGATTGTAAATTCAGAAAGCGGCACCTCACACCAGGTTTAATTGGATTGTATTTTTTTAAAAAGACAGCCTCCAAAAATCGGAACATATAGTGCATCAGTTACTATTGTTGGCATTTCATTGTTTATTATTTATCAAGATATTATGCCGGATATTCTTCATTATTTCAATTGGTTAACAGCGGTAAATTGTTCCAAATAATGAAAAATAATCAATCTTCATTTACATTTGCCGCATAAGTCCGTAATATTTTGATTGTTAAAAAATTTGGTGGAACCTCAATCGCTACTCCGAAATTAATTCGGCATGTTGCGGACATGTTGCCTGGATCTAAGAATATCTTGCTGGTACTGTCTGCTATTGCCGGCACTACAAATACATTAGGGTCAATTGCATCCCATCTTTATAAAAAGGACAAACAGAAGGCATCTGAATTGACCACCGAGCTTGAACAGTATTATTCAAAGTTTATTGATGAACTTTTCAATGATAAAGCTACAAGAATAGCAGCTGCAGAAATGGCAGGGGAACATTTTAGTCACATACGCAGTTTTATGTGTGATATGTTTACCAGGTTTGAGGAATGCACAATACTTGCACAGGGAGAATTGATCTCAACAGCTTTGTTTAAGTTTTATTGCGATGAAATCGGGTTGAAAACTGCGCTCATACCTGCCCTGGATTTTATGAGAATTGATCCATCAGGTGATCCTGATCTCCATTATCTTAGTGAAAATCTGGGTAAGATCATTAATAATCATAAAGAAACAGATGTTTTTATTACACAGGGATATATTTGCCGGAATGCATTTGGGGAGATTGATAACCTGAAACGGGGGGGTAGCGACTATACAGCCACACTTATTGCTGCTGCGTTGAATGTGGAATCCATAGAAATATGGTCTGATGTGGATGGAATGTGCAATATTGATCCTTCTATTGTTACTCATACACGGTCTATTGATGCTTTGAGTTATACTGAAGCTGCTGAGCTGGCATATTTTGGTGCGAGGATATTACATCCATATTGTGTTCAGCCCGTTCAGGAAAAAAGAATACCATTGATACTAAAAAATACACTAAATCCGGAAAATAAGGGAACACTGATAAGCGCAAACTCCGGTAATAAAGACGCTATTAAAGCAGTTGCTGCCAAAGATGATATTATAGCTATAAAAATAAGATCAGGCAGAATGTTGCAGGCATACGGTTTTCTGCGCAATCTTTTTGAGGTTTTTGAGAGGTATCAAACTCCAATCGATTTGATTACTACATCAGAAGTAGCTGTTTCACTTACGATTGATCAACCGGAAAACCTCGATAATATAGTAAATGAATTAAAATTATTCGGGCATGTTGAAGTAGATTCAGATCAGGTCATCATTTGTATTGTAGGAGATTTTCTTGAAGAAAACCATGGTTATGCCGCGATGGTTTTCAATGCCCTGAAAGATATTCCCGTCAGGATGGTGTCGTATGGAGGTAGCAAGAACAATATTTCGCTGCTTGTAAACAAAGAAGATAAAGAAAAAACTTTATTGGCCTTGAATAATAACCTCTTTAGATTATAACGCCAGAGAATGTTTGGGAAAGAGATTGTTCAAAAGTTCTATAATATCAGGACACCATTCTATTATTATGATATAGAGAAGCTTAGGACAAACGTTGATCTGATTAATAATGCAGCAAAGAAATACAGATATAACCTTCATTATGCTGTTAAAGCAAATGCAAACACGAGAATATTAAAGATAATATCATCATTTGGTCTGGGTGCTGATTGTGTTAGTGGTAATGAAATAAAAAAATCTGTTGAATGTGGGTTTTCACCCAATTCAATTTTATTTGCAGGAGTTGGCAAGACTGATGAAGAAATACTATTGGGTCTGGATAACAAAATTTTTGCTTTCAATTGCGAGTCTTTGCCCGAAATAAAAGTTATAAACGAACTTGCCGCTTCAAGAGAAAAAACAGCAAGAATTGCATTGAGGATCAATCCTGATGTTAATCCACATACACACAAATATATCACCACCGGTTTACAGGAAAATAAATTTGGTATCAATTTATGGGAATTAAGTGAAGTTATAGATAAAATAAACAGACTTAATAACCTGGATTTATGCGGGTTGCATTTTCACATAGGCTCACAAATAACAGATTTAACGGTGTTTAAAAATCTATGTAACCGTATCAATGACATGCAGCGTTGGTTTGCCGATCGCAATATCCGGATTTCTCATATTAATGTGGGAGGAGGGCTTGGAGTTGATTATAATCAACCTGATAATTGCGAACCCGATTTGAATGCCTTTTTTAATATATTCCATCGTTTTCTTGAGTTAAAACAAGGACAGTCGCTGCATTTTGAACCGGGCAGGGTTTTGGTTGCTTCGTGCGGTGATATCATCAGCCGTGTTATTTATGTTAAGAGAGGTGTAAATGCCCAATTTGTAATCCTTGATGCAGGTATGACAGAACTTATTCGCCCTGCTTTGTACCAGGCCCATCATAGAATTGAAAATCTTAGTAAGTATGCGATTGATCTTAATGATAATCAGCTTTATGATGTTGTCGGGCCGATATGTGAATCATCAGATTGCTTTGGTAAAGCCATATCTCTTCCTGTTACCGAAAGAGGAGACATGGTTGCCATCAGAACAACCGGTGCATACGGAGAAACCATGTCTTCTTCATATAATTTAAGATCAAAAGCGGTTGCAGTTTATTCAGATGAATTTTAGCCCTTTAGTTATAGTTTGATATTGTTTTTTATTTTAGCTAATTAAAATATCATGAACAAATTAATTATTAAGCAAATATTTTTTCTCATTTGGGCATTAAGCTTATACCAGAATATAATTGCACAAGTGAAAACACGTTCTTATATAGATGATCCGGGTAGAATACAAAGATCTCATAATGTGGATATGCAGCATCTGAAATTGGAAGTATCGTTTAGGCCAGAGCAAGGGCTTGTAATGGGAAAGGAAACAATTCTTTTTAAAACAATCCGGGATAAAACCGACTCTCTCTTTCTTGATGCACCGGGAATAGAAGTAATTGAAAGCAAACTCGATGGACGAAAAGTGAGAACAGTAACAACCCCTGAGGGTCTTATATTTTATTTTGAGTCATTAAAGTGGGGAACGCAGCACAACTTATATGTCGATTACAAAGCACATCCCAAAAAAGGTATTTATTTTATTGGTTGGAATATAAAAGAACTACCTGAGTATAATCCTGATCATCTGACCAGGAAACAGATATGGACTCAAGGACAGGGGATTGACAACAGGCATTGGTTCCCCTGCTATGATGCAACGAATGATAAACTCACTACAGAAACAATCATTCATTTTGACAGCCGCTACAAAGTGATTTCTAATGGATTACTCATTAGTAAAAAAGATCATTCTGATGGCACAACTACATGGTCTTACAAGATGAACAAACCTCATCTGCCTTATTTGGTGATGATTGCCATAGGAGACTATAAGGTAAAACAGGTTCAATCCAAAAGTGGTGTTCCGGTAAATCTTTTCTATTACCCGGAATGGGAAGACAGAATGAATGCCACCTACAGATACAGTGCAAGAATGATTGATTTTTTTGAGAAAGAAACAGGCTTTAAATATCCCTGGGAATCTTACTCTATGGTTCCGGTACAGAATTTTTTATATGGTGCCATGGAGAATACAACAGCTACCATTTATGGAGATTTTTATCATGTTGATGATCGCCAGTATTTAGATAAAAACTTTGTTGGTGTAAATGCTCACGAACTTGCTCATCAATGGTTTGGAGATTGTGTCACTGCTAAAGCAAGGGCAGATCAATGGCTGCAGGAAAGTTTTGCAACACATTACAATATGATGTTTGAAAAGGAAGTTTTTGGCCAGGATCATCTTGACTGGGCCAGAAGAGAAGCTACCGTTAAAGCCCTTAAAGCATCAGAAAATGATTTCCTGCCAATTGTGAATAGCTCTGCAGGTACCGTTCGCATCTATCCAAAGGGTGCTACGGTCCTTTATATGTTAAAATATGTCGTTGGGCATAATGCATATAACAGGGCGATACAATATTACCTGAACAAACATGCTTATGGCAATGTTGATACAGAGGACTTGTTAGAAGCATTTGAAGAGACAACAGGATTGTCGCTGAACTGGTTTTGGGAAGAATGGTTGTACAAAGGCGGAGAACCTCATTATAATGTATCATTTGAAGATTTGAGGATAGGCAAAGGCGATATGAGGGTTTCCTGTTTCACTATAGAACAGATGCATGAAATGAATGAAGTGGTAGGACTGTTCAGGATGCCAATAAATTTTGAAGTTGTTTATAAAGATGGGACAACTGAGAAAAAGAAAGCATGGATAGAAAGAAAGACTCAGCAGGTAAGATTACCAAATCCAGATAATAAATCTATTTCATATGCTTTGTTTGATCCGGGAAGCCAGATCATGAAAGCTGTTAAGTTTAAGAAACCTCTTGAAATGCTTAAAGAACAAGCTATAGATGCTATGTATATGCTCGACAGGTATGATGCACTGGTCTCATTACGTGATTTTGATATAAATGTAAAAAGGGATGTGTTGCATGCTTTATTCAACAAAGATCAATTTCACGCTATTAGATCAGAAATAATCAGACAATTGCTTGATGATGAAGATGCAGAATCCAGAAAATTGATAAAAGAGGTAGTGGAAAAAGGTGAAACCAAAACTAAAATTGCCTTATTAAATAACCTGAATGAAATTCCTGACTATTTATTATCGGGAATAGAGCAACTCCTCAGTGATAGTTCATACAACATTGTTGCTGCTGCACTAAAATTGCTCTGTAACCAGAACCCGTCAAAGTTTCAGATTTACCTGGACAGTACAAAAAATATTTATGGAGCCGTAGGTTCAAACGTGAATGTAACCTGGCTGGAAATGGCATACACTTATACCGGAAAGAACACTTATGCTGATCAATTAGCCGAATATGTGGGAGAGGAATTTGAATTCAGAACAAGGGTTAATGCTGCCAATGCTCTAAAAAGACTGGATTATTTTAATGTTACACTTATGAATAACCTCTTTAATGCTATGTGTAGCTTTAACAGAAGATTATCGGGGCCATGTAAAAATGTTCTTAAATATTTTTATGAGCAGGATAAGCATCATAAGATGATACTGAATTATTATCGGCAAAGCGAATGGGATGCAAACCAAAAAGCCAGACTGGAGAAAATATTTCAATAGGTTAATGCGTTGATTGTAGCAATGTTCATACGGCTAAACAATATTCTAAAGAAAAACCCATGAATTATGGCAAAATACAGGACAGAGTGAC
>CAZUDW010000113.1:0-3175 GCA_964619305.1 uncultured Flavobacteriales bacterium | reverse complement strand
AACAATATTCTAAAGAAAAACCCATGAATTATGGCAAAATACAGGACAGAGTGACTGAAACGCTTCCCAGATATAATAAAACGCAGAAGCGATATGTAATAATTGAAGTACAACATACAGGAAGGGGCGTTCTTTTTACCTTATCCGTCCACCTTTTTCCTAAGGTGGCTGCCTTTTCTCCTTATGCGTCTCTCCTTTTTACGCATGCAGCGCGCCTGTCAATCAACGGCTTAATCTTTTTTGCCCCTACCCTATTATATAGAACAAATATTCATTAGTATCCAATAAATACTAATTAAATGGCAAGAACAAACATCATAGCAAAAATTGCAGCCACACAACTATTACTGATATGAAAGCAACCGAATTAAAGAAGGAGAATATGTATCCTGTTATGGAATGTTTTTTTTCATTTCAGGGAGAGGGATTTCATGCAGGTACTCCTGCGAACTTTGTTCGTCTGGGGGGATGTGATATTAAATGTTATTGGTGTGATACGAAAAACAGTTGGGACGCTTCAGCATATCCTTTAAAATCATCCATGCAGATAGCTGCTGAACTATCTGGCGTGAATGCCCCTGTGATTGTTGTTACCGGTGGGGAACCATGCCAATACAATCTTAGTTATTTAACTAAAAAACTCTGTGAAACAGGGGCAAAATTACATTTAGAGACAAGTGGTGCATATCCTATAACAGGACAATGGCACTGGATTTGTATCTCCCCTAAAAGAAAAGCACCTCCGCTTAAAGAAAATCTAAAACTGGCAGACGAAGTCAAAATTTTGATAAATAGAAGTAACAATTTAAAGAATGTAGAAAACTATGCAACTGAAGTGCGTTCAGATTGTCATCTATATCTTCAACCGGAATGGAGTAAAAGAAAAGTACTTATCCCTTTGATTGTTGACTATATTCAAGATCATTTAAACTGGAAACTGTCACTGCAAATACATAAATATGCCGGTTTACCATAGAATAATATACATATGCTGCTTTCTGGCTTGTTGTGCATTAAATATTAATGCACAACCAAAGGGATATAAATACTCGATTAGGAATAAGCAGGCAATATCACATTTTGAAAAAGCACTAAAATATTACGAATACAAGAGGGATGAACCCGCTTTGAAAGAATTAAACAAAGCACTGGGAATAAGCGATAAATTCATTGAAGCCTTTATCCTTAAAGCGGATATTATGGCCGACAGGTCTGACTTTAACGCTTGCATCATCAATTATCAGCGTGCCATTAATATAGATAAAGATTTTTTTCCAAACAACTATTATAATCTAGCAAAAGCTCAACTGGAACTTGGATTATATTCCGAAGCCAGGGATAATCTTGCCATTTTTCTGTCATATAAAGGCCTAAGTCCTGCTATCAAAAAAATAGCAGTAAAACTTAAAGAAATAGCTGATTTTGGCACTGAAGCATTGAAGCATCCGGTCTCTTTTAAACCTGTAAATATGGGAGAGAACATAAACTCTCCTTATGAAGAATACTGGCCTGCTATGACTGCAGATCGGAAGGTGTTTGTTTTTACACGCAGAGAGCCTTTAAATAAGTATGTACAAAACTCACAAACGGAACTTTGGGAAGATTTTTATATGTCTTTGCAACAAAAAGATGGCTCATGGTCTAAAGCCCTGAATATTGGAAAACCATTAAATACAGAAAAAAATGAAGGGGCGCTGTTTCTGTCTCCGGACGGAAAACTTGCCTTTTTTATTGCCTGTCACAGACCTGACGGCAAGGGCAGTTGTGACATTTACATGGCAAAAAGACATGGGAATCTTTGGAAGGATCCTGTGAACCTTGGTTTTCCGGTAAATACATCCGCATGGGAATCTTCACCGTCCTTCTCATCTGATGGCAAAACTCTTTATTTTACCAGCAACATGGGAGGAGGCAAGGGAAAGAAAGACATCTGGACGTCAGAATTGCAGAAAGATGGGAAATGGTCAAAACTAGTTAATTTGAACATTAATACTGAGGGAAATGAAATGTCTCCTTTTATACATCCCGACAATCAGACATTATATTTTGCTTCAGATGGTTATCCGGGTATGGGCAGGTTAGATTTATTCCTTACAAGGAGAGAACCTGACGGCAGTTGGGGCAAACCGGTTAATCTTGGATATCCCATCAATACCTTTAACGATGAGAACGGCTTATTCCTCGATGCAAGCGGAAAGCTGGCATACATCGCATCTGCCAGACACGGTGGCTTCGGTAAATTAGATATTTATTCTTTTGAAATGGATGAAAAATTACGACCCAATCCTGTTACCTATGCTCATGGTCTTGTATATGATAGATTTTCCAAAAAACCTGTTGAAGCTTCTTTTGAACTGATAGATCTGGAAAACAACAAAACAGTCATCTCTTCAATTTCTGATCCTGACAACGGGTCATTTCTGGTGTGTCTTCCTACCGGAAAAGATTATGGACTTAATGTTTCTGCCGATGGATATCTCTTCTTTTCCGATCACTTTTCCATGCTGGATTCAAGGAGCGCAGAAATACCGTACGAACTGAATGTGCCACTGCAACCTATCAAGGAAGGTATGAGTATAGTGTTACAAAATATCTTCTTTGAAACAGGAAAATATGATCTCAAATCTGAATCGTTATCCGAACTTGAAAAATTGCTTGGTTTTCTTCAGGCAAATCCATTGGTTAAAACTGAGATAAGCGGACATACCGATAATGTGGGCAGCTATGAGGATAACGTAATATTATCAGAAAACAGGGCTAAAGCCGTAGTGAATTATCTGATCAGCCATGGAATTGAATCATCAAGGCTTACTTTTAAAGGTTATGCCGATAAGCTTCCGATTGATACCAACGATACGCCTGAAGGAAGAGCAAGAAACAGAAGAACTGAATTTAAAATTATCGGTAATTAAGTCACTGATGTTATGCAAGGATTGTGATAAATCTGCAACATGGATGTTAATAAGCCGGCAGCCTGATGATAAGTATCTTTGTTTTTAGCGATGTTTTTCATGCTTTGACCGCTTCTCTCCCTGCTATATAATGCTCTTTTGCCATGGTGCTTTAGGTTTAAATAGTTGATAAATAAGGGTTTATGAAAATATTTCGGTTTGAATCCACCATCGGTAGACGTTCACCAGTCATCGGTAGACGTGTCCCGGTCATCGGTAGACGT
>CAZUDW010000112.1:0-8922 GCA_964619305.1 uncultured Flavobacteriales bacterium | reverse complement strand
GCCAATTACAACGGATAAGATGCTGAGTATTATCGCCAAATATCCGGCCCATTCGTAATGGACAATAATTCCGGCAGCATTCTTTGTAACCAGATTTCCTGCCATAAATGCGGCAATACTGGATGAGAATTGCTGTATGGATGTCCTCATACTCATAAAGCTGCCCCTGTGTTCCGGTTTTACTACAGCGGTGATCATAGTTGTAGCAGGCACCATCCTTCCGCTCACAATAACAAAAAACACGGAAGTGATCACAAGTGCCATTGCAGTGGACACATTTACCATGTTCGTTACGAGGAAAATCGGTATAATAACAAGCGTGCCAAAAATTGTAAATATCCTTGGTTTGCCAAAGCTGTCGGAGAGCGACCCGAAAACCGGCATAGCGAAAACGGTCAGTCCTCCACCGGTGGTGTACATCAAAATGAGCTGCATTTCGGTAAAATGAATATTGGAGAGCATATAATCTGCAATAAATGGAATTACCGAAAATTGACTACAAATCAGCAAAAAAGTGAATAACAAAGCTTTTAGCATATTCTTATCGGTGAAGATGATTTTTACCGGTTCAAACAAGCTGGTCGTTTTTTCCCTGATGTGGCTTTTCATCGAAGGGGTGTAGAAAAGTGCTGCCACTTCGATAAGGATAGCAAATAATCCAACAAAAAGGAAAGGAGCGTTCCATGTGAATACGGTCGAAAGATAAAGCCCAAAGGGTACGCCAAACACTGCTGCTGCAGAAAAAGCAGACATCACAAATCCAATAGCTTTCCCTCTGCGTTGTATCGGAATTGCATCGCTGACAATTGCAAGAACAAGTGATGCCTGCAGCCCTCCAAATGCCCCGGTAATTGCACGTGAAATGAGCAGGCTGATATAATCCCCTGAAAGTGCACAGGCAAAAGTTCCGGCTATGAATCCGAGGTAGGTGATTAATAATGCTGGTCTGCGGTCAAATCTGTCCAGAAAGAATACGCCTGCAAAACCAAAGGATCCGGCACTGAATGTATAAACCGATATAAGGTAACTGAATTGTAGCGGACTTATAGATAAAACGTCTTGCAGAGTTTTAGCCAAAGGCATCATGATCATAAAATCCATGATGTGAGTAAACTGCACCAGGACCAGCACAAATAGTAATAATCTCTCCTTATTTAATTTCATCTGAATAACCCTGCCTTAAAATGTCTGTGATCTTTCAAACTATATCTTGAATATCTCATACTTCGCCACAGGAATTTCTTCCTCTTTTCTGCACATTGATAATTAGGGATTCGTTGATTTTGTGTTAAAGGATTTATAAAAAACCGGCAATAGGATTGCTAATAAAGCAGCGATACCTGCTCCCATGTAAAATGGAGTGTTAGCGCCCCACCGATCCCAAAGGAATCCGGCAAGACCGAGAGAGAAAAATGATGCCAACCCGATTGCCGTGTGATATACTCCAAAAGCAAACCCGCTCTTTCCATCTGGAATCATATCCGAAATCATCGCTCTTGAAACGGTCTGGAATCCTGCCATAAAAAGCCCGTATAATGCAAAACCAAACCAGCCGGACCATTCAGAGGGTATTGTAAATGAGAGCGCTGCAAGTGAAAAAACAATATAAGTGATGGACATAACAGGCACTTTTCCAATGTGATCAGACAACAGTCCTGCCGGATAGCTGAATAGAAAATAGACCACATTATACAGCAAATAGGCGAGGGGGATAAATCCGATTTTTATACCGACATTCTCAGCTTTTAATATCATAAATGCATAATTCATTGCAATGGCAGAAAAAATGGTCTGAAAAGCGAGGAAACGAAAATAACCCGGAGTAAAATCCTTAAAAGCAAACAGTCTGTTTTTTTTTCTTTCTCTTTTGAACCTGGGTTCTTTCACGGCAATGATCAGCACACAGATTGCAAGTATTCCCGGAATAATTGCAAGGCCGAATATCAGGCGGAAAGAGTGTTCGCTTTCACCGAGAAATTTTAATAAGAGGAAAGCAGAAAATGTTCCCAGAATAGCTCCCATGTTATCAAGTGCCCTGTGCAGTCCAAAGGATCTGCCACTCTTTTTGCTGTCTGAATATCCGGAGATGATGGCATCCCGGGGTGATGTTCTGATCCCTTTTCCGAAACGATCAGCTATGCGGACTCCCAGCACATGTCCCCAGCTTCCGGCAAAAGCTAACAGGGGTTTTGTAATGGCTGAAAGGGCATATCCGCCAAGTGCCCATATTTTGCGTTTTCCGAAACGGTCTGATATAGCACCCGAGAATATTTTTAACAAGCTTGCAGTCAATTCGGCAATGCCTTCTATAAAACCCACTTCTGTCTTGCTCGCATGGAGGTAATTGGTTAAAAAAATCGGAAGCAGCGGAAAAGACATTTCGCTGGCCCAATCTGTGAATAAGCTGACAATTCCGAGACGGGAAATATTTTTATTTGGTTTGCTCAATTTACTCAATCAGATGCGAAATAAAAATGCGGTTGATAATAATATACAGGAATGAATCAATCATTGAGCTTATTATATAATTCTTATTTAATAATATCGTCCAATGTGCTGTCTTCAACAAGATTCGGAAGCGTGATCTGTAAATCCGGCTCGGTTTTCATCGCTTGCCTGATGGTGAAATCCGCTCCGGAGTTTCTCGCCCAACACCTGCGTGCAATGCCGTTGTTAACGTCCCAGTAAAGCATCATCCTGAGTCGTTTTTCACAAGCGGCACTTCCATCAAGCATCATCCCGAATCCTCCATTGATGACCTCTCCCCAGCCAACACCTCCTCCATTATGCAGGGACACCCAGGTTGCCCCCCTGAAAGCATCTCCTATTACATTTTGTACAGCCATGTCTGCAGTGTACCTGGATCCGTCATAGATATTGGCCGTTTCCCTGTAAGGTGAGTCCGTGCCGGAAACGTCATGATGATCTCTTCCTATGATTATGGGGGATGAGATGTGGCCTGTTTTTACTGCATTGTTAAATGCCGAAGCTATTTCTATCCGCCCGTTTGCATCAGAATATAATATTCTTGCTTGTGAGCCAACCACAAGATCATTGAAACCTGCTTGTTTTATCCAGCGCAGGTTATCAGCATATTGTTGTTGTATCTCTTTTGGTGAATCAGCCAGCAACTGTTCTATTACATGGGATGCTATCTCATCGGTTTTTGCAAGATCTTCTTCCTTTCCTGATGTACAAACCCATCTGAAAGGACCAAATCCAAAATCAAAACACATAGGGCCCATAATATCCTCCACATAAGAAGGGTATCGAAAATGTCCGTTTTCCATCACATCTGCTCCTGCACGGGATGCCTCCAACAGGAAAGCATTTCCGTAATCCCAGAAATACATTCCTCTAGAACTCATCTTGTTGATAGCAGCAACTTGCCTTTTAAGAGATTTATATACTTCTTTCTTGAATCTTACCGGATCACAAGCCATCATATCGTTTGCCTGTTCAAAACTCAGACCTGCAGGGTAATATCCACCGGCAAAGGGATTATGCAATGAGGTCTGATCAGAACCAAAGTCAACATTAATATCATGTTTTGCCAGATATTCCCAAAGATCTACTACATTTCCGATGAATGCCAGTGAGATAGCCTCTTTGTTTTTTGCAGCATGCAGCATGCGTGGAATAAGGTCCTCCAGGGAGTTGTGCAGTTCATCCACCCAACCCTGCTGATGACGGGTTCTGGCTGCTTTTGGATTAATCTCTGCAATCACCCCTACTGCTCCGGCTATCACCGCTGCTTTTGCTTGGGCTCCTGACATTCCTCCAAGACCTGATGAGACAAATATCTTACCGTTTATACTATTACTGCCCGGATCAATTTTTCTTCCGGCATTCAATAATGTGATAGTCGTGCCGTGAACGATGCCCTGAGGACCTATATACATGTATGATCCCGCTGTCATTTGCCCATACTGGGTAACTCCAAGGGCATTGAATTTTTCCCAGTCATCCGGTTTGGAGTAATTGGGGATCATCATACCATTTGTGACTACAACTCTCGGGGCATCCGGATGAGAAGGAAACAATCCTATTGGATGCCCGGAATACATGATCAGTGTTTGTTCGTCACTCATTTCGGCAAGGTATTTCATCACAAGACGATATTGCGCCCAATTCTGGAACACCGCACCGTTGCCTCCATAGGTAATTAGTTCATGGGGATGTTGTGCTACCCGTTCATCCAGGTTGTTTTGGATCATCAGCATGATGCCTGCAGCCTGAAGAGATTTGTGCGGATATTCATTGATAGGCCTGGCATAAATTCTGTTTACTGGTTTGTAACGGTACATGTATATGCGCCCTCTTTCTTCCAGCTCTTTTAAAAATTCACTAGCCAGCACCTTGTGATGTTCAGCGGGGAAATATCGCAAGGCATTTCTCAATGCCAGTTTTTTCTCCTGTGGGTTCAGGATTTCTTTTCTACGTGGTGCATGGTTGACTTCTTTGCTGTATTCTCTGCTCTGTGGCAAGGTGTGTGGAATGCCTTCAAGAATTTCAGATTTAAAATCAAGTTGATATTTTGTTTTTATAACCATAATCAATGTTTTTGCAAATTTTACTTTTTAGAATGAATCAAGTATATAGTCAATCAGTGCGAATTTATGCATAAAATCAACAAAAGCATGTTGATATCTTGTTGATATCTGCAATTCGATTAGGTACAAGTCGTTGTATAATTGTAACTTAAAGTGTCTATTATATAAACTATATTATTTATGTTAAAAAGATATTTCTTGATCCTGATTTTATTGGCTTGTTCTTCAGTCATGTTCACTCAACCTGCTGACAGAAGAATAAGCATTGAAGAATATATCAATATTTATAAAGATGATGCGATCAGGGAAATGCTATCAAGTGGTGTGCCTGCAAGCGTTACTTTGGCGCAGGCAATCCTTGAAAGTGATTGTGGCAACAGTCCTCTCGCAAAGTATGCGAACAATCATTTCGGTATTAAGTGCCATACATGGGCAGGACCTTCTTTTTACTTAGATGATGATAAAAGAAATGAATGCTTCAGAAAATACTACTCGGTGGTTGAGTCATATAAAGATCACTCAGATTTTCTGAAAGGGAAATCCCGTTATGCTTTTTTATTTCAATTAAGAACGACTGATTATAAAGGGTGGTGCAGGGGTTTGAAAAAAGCAGGATATGCTACCAATGGACATTATGCAGACCGCCTGATACGCATAATAGAAGACAATGATCTGAACAGTTTTGACCACGAAAGGAAAATGCCGGAAAAACCCTTTATCAGTAAAAAAGAGGAGAAAGCAGTACACGTTCAGCATCGTGAGATTAAGGTGCACGAGAATAACATTAAATATGTGATAGCAAGAGAAGGAGATACCTATTATAAAATTGCAAGAGAATTTGAGCTGGGATTATGGCAGATTAAAAAATACAATGACCTTAATAAATGGGATAAAATCTCTGAAGGCTCAATCATTTATCTCCAACCAAAACGCTGCAGAGCAAGAGAAAAATATTACATCGTTCACAAAGGCGATAGCATGTGGAATATATCCCAAAAGTTTGGTGTGAAACTTAAATCCCTGTACAGAAAGAATAATATGATCCCAGGCACCCAGCCACATCCCGGGCAGAAGCTTTCCCTAAAAAGAAAGTTGGTTGATTCGTGAAAGTGGATTAAATAAGAGGTAATTTTTCCGCAAGTATTTTCGTCAATAGTATTTTTGTAAACGCCTGCGCTGAATTTCTGATTAATTTATGCAAGGTTAGAAGGGCAGCCATGTCCTTCCCAAGGCTTCCCTGAAAGGCCAGGGAATAGCGCTCAAAACCAGGATGGTGCCAATGGCATAAAACCAGAAGGTTTTTACAAACTTACTTCTGTCTGTAGCCGAGCTTTTTGCCAGCAAATATCCAAGCGTGATGAGGATTGCTGAAAGCAGCATCAGACCGACATGTTCAATTCCCCAGAAACGTGAAGAAGCATCCTTCATCATCTGTGCCGGATCAGATAAAAAATGTCTTACGGAATGGCTGCTTGTATATAATATCACACCTGCAATAATTTGCAGATAAAAAAGAGAAAGGACTATCAGAGAAAGTAATTTGTCTTTGTTTGAATAATGTCTTTTACTTCTTACACCGTTCAGCGATCGGTAGACACTGATAAACATAAATATAATTAAAGCATATCTAAGAAGTGAGTGTAATATTAAAATTGAATTGTACATATCTGATAGTATTGGACTTTCTGCATAAGCAGAGAGCCGGTTAAAAAATATACTTTTGTGAATTCTTGTTCCGGCAAATTAAAATGAAAAATTATCTTCTTTTTATTATTCACTTTGTTTTTACAGGATTCATTGCCCTTGGACAGACAACATTCCCTGTCAATGGCATACACAATAAGTCTCATAATTACTATGCATTTACGCATGCACGCATCTATACGGATTTTGAAACCATCATTGATGATGGAACTCTTTTGGTAAAAGATGGTAAGATAGAAGCTGTCGGCAGCCTGGTATCCATACCGAAAAGTACAGTTCTTTTTGACATGGAGGGAAAGTTTATCTATCCTTCATTTATTGACTTATGTTCTGATTATGGTATGCCTGCTGTTAAAAAGGTAAAGAAAAAAAACAAAAGAACTACACCTCCTCAATATAATAGAAATCTACAAGGTTCAAATTATTGGAACGAAGCAATACATCCGGAAATCAGGTCGGTTGAGTTGTTCAGTCCTGATGAAAAAAAAGCAGACTCATTGCGCAGAATAGGTTTTGGAACCGTCCTGACATACCAACCCAATGGGATTGCAAGAGGTACTGCATGTCTTGTTACTCTGGGAAGCGGACATCCCTCTGAGGCAGTGCTCAGACCAGATATAGCTGAAGCTTATTCATTCAAAAAAGGAACATCAACCCAGGAATATCCCACCTCCCTGATGGGTTCTATTGCCTTGTTGCGTCAGTCTTTTTACGATGCGCGCTGGTATGCTGATTACAGCAGCAGGAACGAAAGGAATATTTCTTTGGAAGCATATTGTCAACACCTCTCATTGCCTAAAATATTTGAAGTTGACAATTATCTTGATGTGTTGAGAGCAGACACCATTGGAGGAGAATTCGATGTGCAGTTCATTATCAAAGGTGGAGGGGATGAATACAAAAGAATAAACCTGATAAAAAAAACAAAAGCCCCTTTGATTCTGCCTTTAAATTTTCCTGCAGCCCTGGATGTAAGCGATCCATATGATTGGTTTGACATTTCTTTGAAAGAGCTGAAACATTGGGAGCTTGCACCTTCCAATCCTGCATTTGCTCAAAAAGCTGGAATAAGTTTTGCTTTAACTGCTGATGGATTAAAAAATAAGCTTGATTTTTTGAATGAGCTTAGGAAAGCAGTGAGATTCGGTCTTGATAAGAAAGAAGCACTGAAAGCTCTAACATATTCTCCGGCTTTAATTATCGGGATTCAAGATGAGTTAGGTATGCTTGCCCCGGGAACAATTGCTAATTTCATCATTACTTCGGGTGACATTTTCGATGAAAAAACCATCATTTTTGAAAACTGGGTACAGGGTAGGCGTAACATCATCCATAACATCAACAATCCGGATATAAGAGGCAATTATGATTTAAATATCAACACCAGGATTTACCATATCAGTGTAAAAGGCCCTTTTGATAAACCTATTGCTGAATGGATAAAAGGTGACAGCACGCAGGGAAAAATAAAAATTGAAAGAAAGGGAGATCTTATATCACTCAAGTTCAGTTTAAATGATCAGTATTATAAAGGATATCTTTTCCTGAGCGGTAAAATCAACTACAAAAGCGGTATCTGGGACGGTAAGGCAATGGTGCCTGACGGCAGTTGGTTGGATTGGAGTTGCATCAAGCAAAAAAGCAATAAGGAGCATGAGAGCAAAAAAGACTCCCTGCTTATGGATACAAGCATATTTACACGTGTATGGTATCCCTGTATGGATTATGGTTATGAAAAGCTACCCGTTCAGGAGGATGTTTTATTAAAGAACGCAGTGGTCTGGACAAATGAGGATTCCCTTGGTATATTACAAAAAGCTTCTGTGCTTATTCAGCAAGGGAAAATAGCTTCTGTAGGCAAAAACATCACAGCCCCGGAAGGAATAAAGACAATAGATTTAAATGGGAAACATTTAACACCGGGCATCATCGATGAACATTCTCATATCGCTGTTTCCGGAGGTGTAAATGAAGCAGGCCAGTCCGTGACGGCAGAAGTGCGCATTGGTGATGTGATCAACCCTGAAGACATCAACATCTACAGGCAACTGAGGGGAGGAGTTACAACAACACAATGTCTCCATGGTTCAGCCAACCCTATTGGCGGTCAGTCGGCTATCATCAAACACAGATGGGGGCAGGGACCTGAAAGCCTCAAAATTCAATGGGCTGATCCTTTCATCAAATTTGCTTTGGGAGAAAATGTAAAACAATCCAACTGGGGAGATTTGCAACAGATCCGTTTTCCACAGACCCGTATGGGTGTAGAGCAGGTATATTATGATGCTATGAAAAGGGCAAAAGAATATCGTCTGGACTGGCAATTTTATAACAGGATGAAGCCAAAAGAAAAGGCTAAAAGAAAACCACCGAGAAGGGATATTGAGCTTGATGCACTGGCAGAGATTTTAGACAGTAATCGCTTCATTACCTGTCATTCATATCAACAGGGAGAGATCAATATGTTGATACATGTGGCGGATTCCATGGGATTTAAAATAAACACTTTCACCCATGTATTGGAAGGATATAAAGTGGCTGATAAGATGGTGGCTCATGGGGTAGGCGGTTCTACCTTTTCCGATTGGTGGGCTTATAAGTTTGAGGTGAATGATGCTATTCCATATAATATGACTTTGATGCACGATGCGGGACTACTGACAGC
>CAZUDW010000111.1:0-9004 GCA_964619305.1 uncultured Flavobacteriales bacterium | reverse complement strand
TTGAGTTGATTGAACTCGTGGTCAGAACCAGGGCAGGAGGCTCTGTGATCGTTACAGTATCTATCGTAGAGCAACCTCCATTTTCAGTCACAGTAACTATATAGTTCCCTGCACATAAGCCTGTCGTTGTTGCAGTTGTCTGTGAATTACTCCAAATATATGTATAAGGAGTTAAACCACCTGTTGCAGTTACAGTTGCATCACCTAAGCAATCCCCGTTACATATATTATTTGTTTGAGTAAAACTCAAAGTGGGAGATGTGCAGTTGTTACATGCAACCATTGTGAGATTATCAAGATTCAGGTATGTTTTATTACTTGTATTACAACCTGAAGTATTCCCATTTTTAAACGGACCAACTATCACTGCATTTTCACCTCCGGTTGCAGTGTATGTAAAACTAAAAGTAGAATAAGTGCCTTGTAAAATCGAATTTCCATTAATAGATATTTGCGGAGTGACATTAAATGTGCACATACCGTTTGGTGTAGGTGGAGAAGATGTATTGTAAAAATACATGCCATAATCTAGGCAACCATTTGGAGGACCTGTGTAACTACCTGTTCCATCAACACGCACATCAAATGTAATACAATATTGCGTGTTGGCTACGAGCGGTTGCAATAAATTCCCTTGTATTATCTCTGCATATGCATCCCCAGGGCAAGATCCAAAAGCCGGATAACCCCACATACCAACCGACCCATTGCCGGAAGAAGGACCTCCATCTATCACACCATTACCGGTATAACCACAAGTATTGTGATAATCAGTTGATGCACTGTTGGCATTACTCCAATTATTGCAGAAATTTATCTGACTATTTCCTGTCGGACAATTAGAATATAATTCAAAATCCTCGTTAGGGAAATACTGAGCATCTGCACTTTGAAAAACTACAATACAGATAATTATACACCTGATCTGTCTTTTCATTTTACCAAAAATTAATTTAGCTAAAATAGTAATTTTTGGTAAAATGTAAAAAGCAAATGATAAAAGTGAGCAAGTGGGGTACAGATTATGTTTTGAAATTGATTTTATATTACTTCTTGTTTTGTTCTAACTGTAATGTTTAAAATATCAATAAAATGATGTATAAATTAAAAATGATTGCCTAATGAAAATCTTAACCAAATATTTGTTGAGTCTATCGATCCGTTAGAATTCATCTTCCACTCTATTAAAAATGTTGCATAGAACAATGATCATGTATTTTGTTTAGATGTATTGAATTCTAAAAGATTATAGATTTGCCAACATTGAATTATTGTAAACAGATATGTTCACTCTACTTTTAAAGGAAATCAACGACTTTCTTAATTCTCTCATAGGGTATATTGTTCTAATTGTATTTATTTCAGTCATTGGTCTTTTTATGTGGATATTTCCAGGGAATTTTAATGTAATAGACTCGGGTTATGCAAACCTCGAGTCTTTATTTGTTATAGCTCCCTGGATTTTTATGTTTTTTGGTCCTGCAATTACAATGAAATCTTACTCAGACGAAAAAAGGTCAGGAACTTTTGAAACTCTTCTGACAAAACCAATATCTGTATGGCAAATAGTTTTAGCAAAATACATTGCCGGACTCATCCTTGTATTATTCGCAATTATACCCACTCTGATTTATTTTATTTCAGTTTATGAACTTGGAGTACCAAAAGGTAATTTGGATATCGGTGGTATAATGGGCTCTTATATAGGTCTTGGATTTCTCGCAACCGGATTTATTGCTATCGGTTCATTTGCCTCTGCATTATCTGATAACCAGATAGTCTCATTCATTTTTGGCGTTTTTATCTCATTCATTTGCTACATTGGGTTTGATTCATTAAGCGAGTTGGACTGGTTCGGTTCATTTGACAATATAATTCTAAATCTTGGAATGAATCAACATTACAATGCCCTTAGCAGGGGAGTAATTGACACAAGAGACATCATTTATTTTATAAGCCTGTCCGGTGTTTTTCTCTTACTAACTAAAACGACTGTTGATAGCAGAAAATGGTAAGTTTATCAAATAAAATAAGAGATATCCTGGTTTTGATCATTTGGATTATTGTCATTATATCTATAAATTATATTGGTTCATTTTCTTTTAAAAGATTTGATCTGACTTCAGATAA
Organism: uncultured Flavobacteriales bacterium; assembly: GCA_964619305.1. Taxonomy (GTDB): domain Bacteria; phylum Bacteroidota; class Bacteroidia; order Flavobacteriales_H; family CAZUDW01; genus CAZUDW01. The sequence continues at coordinate 6,874 of CAZUDW010000111.1, read as the reverse complement.
TCGCTTTACCCTTTCGGATAAAACAATTGACATATTAAAAAACCTGGATGACATTGTTTTTACGCGAGTTTATCTCGAAGGTGATCTTCCGAAAGATTTCAAACGACTAAGAGATGCTGTTCAGGAGACATTGGACGAATTTCGTGCTTATAATAAGAACATTGAATACGAATTTATAAATCCTTCTGAAAGCCCGGATGAAAAAACAAGATTGGAGATATATAAAGACCTTTCCAAAAAAGGGCTGTTATATAGGAATATTGAACAGAGAACTGCAGACAAGAAGTCTGAAAAAATATTATTTACCGGAGCTATATTAACATGTAAGGGAGAAGAAATACCACTTGATTTTTTACAAGACCAACTTAGTCTTACTCCCGAAGTAATTATCAATAACTCAATTCAGCAATTGGAATATAAACTTATCAGCAATGTTGTGAAACTTACAAGGAAGAAACGTCAGAAAATTGGCTTTCTCCAAGGACATGGCGAACTCAACAGTGCTGAAGTCGGAGATATTTCACGTACTCTTGGTGAATTCTATACTGTTGATGGGGTTTCAATTCTTGGACGCCTTGATGCTCTCAACGACTATGATGTGCTGATTGTTGCAAAACCGGATAGTATAGTCAGCGAAAAGGATAAATTCATTATTGACCAGTTCATTATGCATGGAGGGAAAACACTTTGGCTGCTGGATAAGGTCAGAACATCTATGGATAGTCTTAGAAGTAAAAGTACAACATTAGCTGTGCCGAAAGAACTAAATCTGGATGATATGCTTTTCAGGTATGGCGTGCGAATCAATAACAATCTGATTATGGATCTGACGGCTGCCAAAATACCTGTTGTTACAGATTACCTTGGAAAGCAACGTTATTTTTCCTGGTATTTTTTTCCTCTCCTTGTTCCCAAATCCCGCAATCCAATTGTGCATAATGTAAATACTCTCAAATCCGAGTTTATCAGTAGCATTGACACCGTTTCTGCAAAAGATATTCGCAAAACTCCTTTACTGTTCACTTCAAAATACAGCAGGATTTTAAGAACACCCTGTCGTGTCAGTCTGAACATCCTGCAACAAGCACCTGATGAGCAACTCTATCATGGACCACCTCAAATAACGGCCATATTATTAGAAGGAAATTTCAAGAGTCTATTTGATCAAAGAATACCACCTGTGTTGGCTTCTAATAAAGATATTGCTTTCAAGGCCATAAGCAAACCAAACAAAATGATTGTAATATCAGATGGAGACATCATCAAGAATTTTGTAAGCAAGGACAATAAGAAGATTCTTCCACTGGGATATGATCGCTATAGCGGTATAACTTATGGCAATAGAGATTTTATAATGAATGCAGTTAATTATCTTTGCGATGATTCGGGGTTAATCGAAATCAGATCAAAAGAATTTAAACTCAGGTTACTTGATAAAGAAAAGAGCATGAATCACAGAGCATCATGGCAATTACTGAATACGGTATGCCCTGTTTTGTTGATCATTCTTTTTGGAATTGGAAAACATATAATAAGAAGAAAAAAATACAGATTATAACGAAGAATTATGAAGAAACTAATATTTCCTTTAATATTATTAGCTATTGTTTTGTCGCTTGTATTGTATTATAATTTAAATTCCACCACAAGCACATTAAGTTCTGAAGATAACGAGTTTGCAGTTGAAGATACTGCTTCTATCACAAAGATTTTTTTAGCTGACAAAGAAAATAAAACCACTCTGCTTGAACGAAGCAATAATGGTGGATGGAAAGTAAATCGAAAATACAAGGCAAGACCAGATGCAATTAATAATTTGCTTGAAACGATGAAAAGAGTCAGCATTAAAGCCCCGGTTCCAAAATCTGCATTTGAGAATATTGTAAAGCAGCTTGCAATCAAATCTGTAAAGGTTGAAATATATATGGGTTCAGATAAACCAGAAAAAGTTTATTATGTAGGAGGGCCAAACCAACAACATACGGGAACATATATGCTCATGGAAAAATCTATATCTCCATACCTGATGCATATTGAAGGATTTCATGGATTTCTCACACCAAGATATTTTACCAATGCTAATGAATGGCGGAATAATATAATATGCAATTACAAATTTGGCGATATCGCAGAGGTCAATGTACAAACGCCTCGTGAACCAAGCATGGGATTTATTATTCGTGATAAAGGAAACAACGCGTTTAGCCTTTATCATGAGGACACAAATGAAGAAGTTACTGATTTCAATCTGGATGATGTCAGGTATTTTATCGCCAGTTTTACAAAAGTTCCATATGAAAGTTTCGAAGAGACAAAAACAGATTCATTCATTGATTCTGTCAAAGCTTCATCTCCAGTACGGATCATTACAATTATACCAAAACAAGGTTCAACCAAACAATTAAAACTGTTTTTGAAGCCTGCTCCTATCGGGGGTGAAGATCTTGAAGGAAATTCAATTCAATATGACATGGAACGCTTATATTGTTCTATTGATGACAAAAAATTTGTGGTGGTTCAATACTTTATTTTTGACAAATTTCTGGTCACCTTAGATCATTTCCTTAGAAAAGAAAATGTTGAAAATTCGTGAATAATTCCCTTGCATATTTCAACTCTTTTCACCGGGATAAAATAACTTTGCTCATTCTTTTCATCAATAAATTAAAGCTATGAAATTTCTGGTATCAAGTTCATCCCTGTTAAAACAACTACAAGCAGTTAGTGGTGTTTTAACAACCTCAAGCACACTTCCTATTCTTGGAAATTTCCTATTTGAGATCAACGACCAGCAGTTGAAAGTTTCAGCTTCAGATCTAGAAACTACTATGAGTTCAGAACTGCAATTAGAAAAATCTGATGACAATGGAAGTGTTGCGGTTCCTGCCAGACTTTTGCTTGACACCTTAAAAACATTTGCAGAACAACCTCTTAACTTTTCTATAGATGAAAGCAAATTTACAATTGAAATATCATCCGAAAATGGCAAATACAAATTGGTAGGTTTGAATGGTGATGATTTTCCTAAGATTCCCTCCATAGATTCTTCAACTTCTGTAAAATTAAATGCGGATGTACTGTTTAACGCTATTGATAAAACTATTTTTGCTACCAGCAATGAAACGCACAGACCAATTATGTGCGGCATCAACATAAGCATTGAAGAAGATAAAACTACCTTTGTTGCAACCGATGCTCACAAGCTTGTAAAATGTATCAGGTCTGATGCATCTTCTGATCAACCTTCATCAATCACACTTCCTAAAAAACCAATGAACCTGCTCAAGAACCTATTACCGGATGCAAATTCAGATGTAACAATACAGTTCAATGATACAAATGCTTCTTTCGAGTTTGATGGAATTCATCTGATATGTCGCCTTATAGATGGAAAATATCCGGATTATGAAGCTGTGATCCCAAAAGAGAATCCCAATAAACTGTCAATTGATAGATTAGCCCTTTTGAACTCTATAAAACGAGTTTCTATCTTTTCCAACAAAACAACTTACCAGGTTCTTCTAAAAATTTCAGGAAGAGAACTGGTGATTTCTGCAGAAGATCTGGATTTTTCAAACGAAGCCAATGAAAGACTAACTTGCAGCTATGAGGGAGAAGATATTGAAATTGCTTTTAATTCAAGATACCTCATAGAAATGCTTAGCACAATAGAGAGTAACAATATCGTTCTTGAAATGTCTGAACCCACGAGAGCTGGTATAATCAAGCCTGCCGAAAATGATGACAAACAGGAGGAACTTCTAATGCTGATTATGCCAGTGATGCTTAACCGCTAATAACATTTTTAAACACCTCTTCCTTCTTAAAAATTCCATCTATCGATTTTTTATATAGATTAGAATACGTTATTCGATTCCCTTATGAATTATTTATAAACATTTGAAAGTTTTGAAGAAGTATGTTTATCGGATCAAGGTAACGTTTCCTTTGTAAAACAGCTTGTCTTTATTTTTGCAGGTTACTTCAAGGTAATAGACAAACACACCTGGGTCCAGTTCTTCTCCTTTAAAAGTTCCATCCCATCCTATATTTTGATCTTTTGTTTCAAAAACCAGTTGCCCCCATCGATCATAAAGCGCAAAATATAAGTCATTGATGTCTGGGCTTCTTACTAACAGCAAATCGTTCTGATCGTCACCATTTGGAGTAAAAGCACTAGGTATAAATACATCCGACCCACCACAGTCCAATGGGTTAATATTGATCACAACCGTGTCGGAAGTTATACATCCCATACTGTCAACAATTGTGACAACATAGGTGGTTGTCTGCATGGGAGAGGCAATGGGATTAGGATTTGAAGCATCACTCAAAGTCTCTGCAGGATACCATGTATAAATAGAATAATTATCCGGACTGGCATGCAATACCGTATTAGCCCCTTTATCAATCCAATAGTCATCTGCTGTTGCAGTTAAAAGCAAATCAGCGCCTGTGAGCACCGTAACTATGCTATTGTGTGTTTCAATACAGGTATCACCATTCTGATCTATCACAGATATGTGAACGACATATGTTGTCGTCTGGTCTGGATAAGCTATGGGATTGGGAATGTCAAATTCACTCAGTGTAGGAGATTGATCCCAGCTATAAGCAAATCCCCCACTTGCATTTAACTGAATTGAGTCGCCAATACAAATCTCAAGATCCGTTGTGGCAGTGCCTGTTTTGGGTGGTATGTCTATATCCAGCGTGACCGTGTCTATGCATCCGTCAGAGTTGGTGGCGATCAATGTAATCGTATATGTGCCGGGGTCAGAATAAGTATGTTCTACGCTTTGGAGTGTATCAGTTGTATTGTCGCCAAAATCCCACAACCATGAAACAGGTGTACCACTGACCGAATAGGAAGAATCAAATACCGTGATGGTATAATTGCATTGGTCTATGTCATAATAAAAGTGCGCTGTAAAAGGTGGGTTGATGTGCACAATGCCATAGGTCGTATCATTACAATTTGAATCAATACCCGAATATGCAATAAGCATGACAGTATATGTTCCGGTATCCGGGTATGTGTAGTTTGGATTTGACAAGTGAGAAGTATCACCCATAGTTGAGGTATCACCAAAGTCCCAGTAATAAGAAGTAGCGCCATAACTGTTATTTGTATAGCTTGCAGTGTATGAATTACATTCAATAATAGGAGAATAGATTGAAGCTATTGTCAGGTTCTGGCATGCGACTACATTAAACTGGTAATCGCGTTGGGTCTGACTGATGAAATTTCCGTTTCTGTATTCTTTTACTCTTACTCCGATCACATATTGTCCCAAAAACCCAGGTGTAGCAGTAAGCAATCCTGTTTGAGAATTTATACTTAATGGAATCCCTCCCAGCATATCGTTTACATTAAATGGGTTGAGCCATACTACATTATTATAAGGAGGTGGATTAGGTGGTTGAGGCATAGGGTTGCTCTGATTAGCACCATCTAAAGGTGTGAACAATTCATACACAAGGGAATCCCCATCATAATCAAAAGCTGAGTGATCAAATGAAAAAGGAGCGCCTGCACAAAGAAAGTTCGGAGGCAATGCATTAAAAACGGGATTGCTATTCACTGCCACAACTTCCGGACCCGGAATGTGGGCAAGAAATGTTGCTCCCGTTGCATTAGGGTTCACCAGGTTCGCTATCGTTTGATTTCTGCAACAACGTTGATATACCACCTGGTATCCGCCCTGTACAGGTGGAAGATTGACAGTATCCACATAAGTAGTCACCTCATAACAAACATCTGTCGGAGGTATAAAACAGGGTGCATTAATAGCAGGAGGCAGGGTATCCAGATCAACAAAAGGGATATTTACAAAAGTAACAAGCTGATTACTTGCATTGAAAAACCCCACAGAAGCGGGATTGTCAAAAGGAGGTATTCCGTTATAGCAATCACGATAAACAGTAAGTCGAATTTCATAATCATTATTCCCAAGATTTTTATAATACATTTCTCCACCAACAATATGTGTTGCAAAAACCTCAGAACATATTAATAAAAGGAATAGTATTAACAGGTGACACAGTTGCTTGTTCATAGGGTTTAAATCAAATTATACAATAAAGATACTAAAAACATTTAACCCAAACTAAGAAGGACTAATTCATCTTTAAGATGCCATGACATGATAAAAGGTTGCATCACACAAAGTTTTATGAACAGCACTATCCGGTATGATCTGCAACTATCAACCATTTTCCATTTATCCGCTGGAAAATCAATGAGAAATGGCCACCCGGAGTTTCCTTTTCTTTAACAACCTCCCACTTCCCTATTACATAGGCATACTTATTACTTATTGCTTTAACAGATAAAACAGTGAATGCCAGTTTACCCATAGCTGATTTATCAGGATAGTTCTTTTTATAGCGGTCATATACAAACTGCCAACCGTGCATAATTTCATTATCACTTATAAAGCTCAACGAATCAGATTTCCAGTATCCGTTCATAAAACAGCCGATATCTCCTTTGTTCCAGCATACAACTTGTTCATCAAGAATCTTAAGAATCTCAAGACGATCATCATGTGAAAATTCCTGAGCATCTATAGATCCTACTTTGAACAAAACTATTGCGATTAAAACAATATGTAGTCTCATCATAAGATTGGATTTGGTAGCGAGGGAGGGACCCGAACCCTCGACCTCAGCATTATGAGTGCTGCGCTCTGACCAACTGAGCTACCTCGCCAATATCAGAACGCAAAGATATTGTTTTTCTCATTAGAAGATTCTCGTTAAATATAGATGAACCCGGCATAAATAACAGAATTGAAAGTGGATTACACTAATAATTAACTGACCTTACGCAACTTTAAGCAGCATTTCGCATTTGGTTGTTGATGAATGT
>CAZUDW010000110.1:0-9133 GCA_964619305.1 uncultured Flavobacteriales bacterium | reverse complement strand
TCACCCCTCTCCGGGTACGGAGACCCCTGCAAACTCAACTTTTCACCCCTCTCCGCATGAAAAGGCCCATAAAAACCGAATATATATCCTATATTTAAAAAAACGTTTAGGTCGGAATTAGCTGGAGATAATTCTTTAGATTTTAACTTTTCGTATCTTTGTATTAGAACGTCAGTTGAATCAACATAAACTATAACTATGGATTATCCCAAAAAAGTAGTAATCGGAGACATCACGGTTAGAGACGGCTTTCAGCATGAAGAGCAATTCATCAAAACTGATGCAAAGTTGTGGCTCGCTGAAGAATTGATTCTTTGTGGTTTCAAACATATAGAAGTAACAAATTTTGGTAATCCCAAAGGAATGCCACAATTCAAAGATGCTGATGAATTGCTGATAAGATTAAGGAAAAGTGCAAGAGTTGCGTCATTGATTAATGACGTGAGCCTGACGGCTATCACTATCAGGGAGCGGGCTATAGAAAGGGCAATTGAAGCCGGAAAAAAAGGTTATGGCCCGGACAGAATATTATTGATGGTTTCGACAAGTGAGCTTCATCAGTTAAAGAATTCGGGTTTAACTTTAAAAGAGTATTGGGCAATGGCTGAGAAGTATATTCAAAAAGCCAGGGATGCCGGGATTAAAGTAAATGGTACAATCAGTACAATTTGGGGCTGCCCGATTGCAGGTCCGACAAAAATGTCGACAGCTGTGGATTTTGCAAAAAGATGGTTTGATATAGGTGCTAATGATGTGGAACATGCAGATCATGATGGTTCAGCGTCTCCGGACAGAGTTTATGCGTATTTCTCAAAACTGTTAGATCATTTCCAAAAACCGGATAAACATATTGTTCATCTTCATACAACAAGAGGATGGGGCTTAGCCAACGCGATTGCTGCTTTGCAAGCTGGAATGACAAATTTTGAAAGCACTATGGGTGGCATTGGTGGGCAACCGGCTAATTTTATGGATGGTGTACCTATATCCGGCACAGGTGAATATTATTACAAAGATCCGAATATTGTCGGACTTGTTTCTACTGAAGACCTTGCAGTGATGTTTGATGAAATGGGAATTAAAACGAATCTTGATATTGACAGAGTTTTAAATGTCGGACGAATTGTAGAACGAATTGTTGGTAGAAGGCTAAGATCTGAATGCATAAAAACAGGTAGAATACCAAGAAAGATTACCACTAAAGAAGAGAAAGTAATGCATGCTGATGAAGCTTATTCTGATTAATTGGAACGCATCCCAAAAAGAGACTATTTATACTTAATGACTCTTGTATTGCCCGGGTACTACATCAATGATATTTTGTCTTTAGAATATTCTCCCGCTTTAAGCTTAGGAAGCACTTTTTCAAAAACATCAATAGTATATTGAACATCTTCAAGAGTATGAATAGCAGTAGGTATCAATCTTATCATAATTACTCCCTTTGGTACCACAGGATACACAACCATTGAGCAGAAAATATTGTAATTTTCTCTCACATCCATCACTATATTAGCTGCTTCGAAAACACTGCCATGAAAAAACACAGGAGTTACAGGAGAGTTTGTGTGTCCAATATCAAAACCTTTATCCTTTAACCCGCTCTGTAATGCTTTAACTATTTTCCAGAGATTCTCTTTATGTTTTGGCTCCTCTCTCAGCATTTTGAGTCTTTGCAAATTTCCCAATACAAACGGCATTGGCATGGATTTGGCAAAGATCTGAGATCTCATATTGTACCTGAGATATTCAATTACTTTTTCCTTTGAAGATATAAATCCTCCAATTGAGGCAAATGCTTTGGCAAAAGTGCCGAAATAAACATCAATTCCATCCTGAACGCCTTGCTCTTCTCCTGTTCCTCCACCTGTTTTTCCCATAGTTCCAATACCATGAGCATCATCAACGAACAATCTAAATTCAAAGTCTTTTTTTAATTCGACTATCTCCTTTAATTTTCCCTGATCACCGGCCATGCCAAAAACACCTTCAGTGATAACCAAAATCCCACCACCTGTTTCATTAACTATAACAGATGCTCTTTTCAACAAAACTGCAAGCTGTTTTATATCGTTGTGAGGAAAGACAAAACGTTTACCAATATGAAGACGCATACCATCTAAAATGCATGCATGTGCTTCAGCATCATAAATGATTACATCCTTTCTGTTGACGAGTGAATCTATTGCCGAAACCATTCCCTGGTAACCGTAATTTAATAAAATAGTGTCTTCTTTAGAAACAAATGCAGATAATTCATTTTCTAATTGTTCATGATATTTTGAATTTCCAGACATCATTCTTGCCCCCATTGGCAAAGAGAGCCCATATTTCGCAGCGCCTTCGGCATCCACTTTTCGCACTTCCGGTTGATTTGCCAGTCCTAAATAATTATTTAAACTCCAAACAAGGACTTCTTTTCCCCTGAACATCATCCTGTTTGAGATTTCTCCTTCCAATTTTGGGAACATAAAATATCCATGAGAGACGTTGGAGTACTTACCAAGGTCAGATTCATTCGTTACGATTTTGTCAAATATATCCACTGTTTAAGTTTTAAGTTGATTTATGCTGCGAAATTATAACTTTAGTAACGTATTGACAAAACCACCGTCATACTCTTAGTATTGTTCTAAATACATACTTTTGCCGGATGTTTTTTAAAAAGCATTTTTTTACAGGATTACTTGTAATTTTATTATTGAATTCCTGTAGCGATTATGGGAAGTTAATAAAAAGCAAGGATCTTGGCCTTAAATATAAGCGTGCTATTGAATATTATAATAATGAAGACTATATCAAGGCATACCCTCTGTTTGAAGAGTTAATTACTGTTTACAGAGGAACGAAGAAGGCTGAAAGGTTGTATTATTATTATGCATATTGCGAATACTATCTGGGTGATTATGTAATGGCAGGTCATCATTTTAAAGAATTTACAAGAAGATTTCCCACTAGCAAATATACAGAGGAGTGCCAGTTTTTAAATGCTTTTTGTTATTTCAAAAATTCACCAATTTCTTCTTTAGATCAGACCAATACAATTATAGCGACAAGAGAGTTGCAGTTATTTGCCAACCTGTATCCGGGCAGCACAAGATTGGATTCATGTAATCATTTAATCGATATTTTAAGAAATAAGCTTGAGAAAAAAGCATTTGATAATGCCTATCTGTACTACCATATGAGGGATTATAAATCCGCAATCCAAGACTTTGAGAATATGATCAAAGATTATCCTGATACAAAATACAAAGAAGAGTGCATGTTTCTCATCATTAAATCAAATTACCAGCTTGCGTTAAAAAGCGTGGATGCAAAGAAGATAGCCCGTTTAGATAATACAATAAAAGCAGCTACAAAATTTATAAATCAAAATATTCAAAGCCAATACCTGGATGAAGTTAGAAATATACAGGCAAAAGCTATGAAGCTAAAAGAGGACCTTGCTTATACGCTTAGTGAAAAGTATTATGATGAGAAAAAATATGAAAAAACAATTGAATTATGTGAAGATGCTTTAAAGAGATATCCTGATCATGAGAACAAACCGGACATTATGTTTCTGCTGGTAAATGCTCAATATATGATGTCGATGAAAGGAAATATTCGATTTAGAAAACCCATGCTTGATAAAACAATTGAAACAATAGAAAAAATGAAAGATAATTTGGGAAACTCAAATTATATGAAGCAAATATCAGAATTAGAAAAGAACGCCAAATTAGAGTTGAGTAAGTTGCCTATGTCTGTACCATATTGGTATCTGCAGCATGGTAATTATAATAAGGCTATTGAAATGTATACTGCATTGGCTAGTAAAGAAAGTGCTTTGCCAAAACAGTCCAAGCTAAGCTTCCTGCTGTATGATGCTTATTATAAACAAGCCCAGGCGGCACAATTGAATAAAAAACAATATTACTATAAGTTGTTAATAGATAAATACGATTCATTATTGTATTTCATAGACAGTTCTGAATATGCTAAACAAGCTGCTTCTATTGATAAGAAAGTAAAATCAGAATATGAAAAACTTCCGTTTATTATTCCCATGAAATATTATAGATCGAAGAAATATAATAATGCAATCAAAAGTTTTCATATCGCTCTTGATCAATATCCGGATTATAAGAAGAAATTAAAGTTCAGTTATTTAATAATGAAAGCAGGATACTTAAATGCTAAAAAAACAAAGAATAGAGCTATGAAAGTGAAGCAGTTCTCAGTGCTTATTGCTGACTGCTCAAACAGAGACGAGAACCTGATAAATAATAAATTTGATAGGCTTTGTAACAAGTGTCTTAAATATAAGGATGAATTAACATTAGAACCTTTGATAAAAGAATATCGTTTGGTTTTATACGAAAAGCGTAACTTTGCAGTTCATACTTACAGAACACTTAACTTATATAAAAAAATCAAACCTGAATTATTGCTGCAGAAAAACAAAGCGAGAGCTGACAAAATATATAAATCAACAATTAAATTAAAATCAAAAACAACTAAACTTAAATAAATGGATTACAAGAAAACCAATGCAACAACAACAACAGTTACCAGGGATATTACTGAATTGGAATCTAAAACAGCTAATATCTATAATACTATTGCTATTCTGGCAAAAAGATCAAACCAGATTTCTCTTGAAATCAGGGAAGAATTGTTGGCAAAATTAGCTGAGTTTGCAACTGTTAATGATAGTATTGAAGAAATATTTGAGAATCGGGAGCAAATAGAAATCTCCAAATTCTACGAAAAACTTTCGAAACCAACGCTAATAGCTATTCAGGAACTTCTTGATGATGCAATCTATTTCAGGACACCTTCCAAGGAGGAAGAACTGCAGAAAGCAAATCAAGATTATAACCCGATTGGCTAAGGCAAAAAACATGCTTAAGAACAGGCAGATATTGCTTGGACTTACAGGTAGTATTGCTGTATATAAATCGGCTTATCTTACACGTTTTCTGGTGCAGAAGGGAGTTGATGTCATGGTAATGATGACGCCAGGTTCTGAAGAATTTATTACACCACTGACAATGTCCGTTCTTTCAAAAAACAGAACTTTACGTGGATTTACAACATCCGGAAATGAGTGGATTAATCACGTTAAAATAGGAAATGAGTCTGACCTCCTATTAATAGCTCCTGCAACGGCCAATACAATAGCTAAAATGGCGCATGGTATATGTGACAACCTATTGCTGGGTGTTTATCTTTCTGCCAGATGCCCGGTAATTATTGCACCTGCTATGGATGCAGACATGTTGAACCATGATGCCACAAGGTCTAATCTCGCTATTTTAAAAGATCGCGGTGTGCGGGTTATAGAGCCGGAAAGAGGGGAACTGGCCAGCGGTTTGATTGGTGATGGCAGAATGGCCGAACCTGAGGCAATCGTTGATTATCTTGAATCTTTTTTTTGCGAAAATCTTCCTTTGAAAGGTTATAAATTACTGGTGACTGCCGGCCCTACCTTGGAAAAAGTGGATGCTGTTCGTTTCATCGCCAATCGTTCTTCAGGCAAAATGGGATTTGCTTTAGCAGAAGCAGCTGCAATTTTGGGAGCTGAAGTTAAATTGATCACAGGGCAAAGTCATCTAAGTACAAAGTGTAACAATATCGATCGCATTGATGTTTTATCATCTGATGAGATGTATGATGCATGTATGGCTAATTATCAATCTTCAGATATAATAATTATGGCTGCAGCCGTTTCTGATTATAAAGTGAACAATCCTAAAGACAGTAAAATTAAAAAATCCGGAAAGGGGTTCACATTGGATTTGGAACCGACAAAAGACATTCTTAAAGCCATAGGAAAAAAGAAAAAAAAGAAACAGTTTTTGGTTGGTTTTGCATTGGAAACCAATAATGAAATTAATAATGCAAATAAGAAGCTGAAAGAAAAGAATCTCGATATGATCGTTTTAAACTCACTGAATGATAAAGGAGCAGGATTTGAAAGCGATCAAAACAAGGTGACTCTCATATATCCGAATGGGACTATTGATAAATACAACTTAAAACCAAAGAAGGAAATAGCTAAAGACATTATTAATAAAATTATAGAACTCTATGTTGCGTAGCCTTTGTATGTTTGTTTACCTACTGTTGCTCTGCATGCAGGGAATTACCCAGGAACTAAAATGTGCAGTCCAGGTAGTCTCAGATCAGGTCTCTGATTTGGATAATACAACAGTTGAAGCATTAAGATCTTCTGTTTTTGAATTTATCAATAATAGGAAATGGACAGATGATAAGTTTTCAAATGATGAAAAGATAGAGTGCAGCATTTTGATAAACATCACACAAAGGATTTCTACAGACGAATTCAAGGGCTCTTTCCAGGTGCAGTCCAGGCGACCGGTTTATCACAGTTCTTATAACACAACCATTCTCAATCATATTGACAATGACTTTCAATTCAGGTATGTTCCATTTCAAACGCTTGATTTTTCAGAAACAACTAATCTGAGCAATCTGACATCAGTAATTGCCTTTTATCTTTATATGATTATTGGCTATGATTACGATTCGTTTTCCCTTTATGGAGGAACTAAATATCTGCAGAAAGCTTCAATAATTGTGAACAATGCGCAAAGTGCCAAGGAAAAAGGATGGAAGGCATATGAAGGAACAACTAACAGGTATTGGATGGTTGAAAATTATTTAAATGATTCTCAGTTCAAACCTTTAAGGGAATGTATGTATAAATACCATAGGCTTGGTTTTGATTTGTTGGCAGATAAAGTCGAGCAGGGTAGAGGCAATGTTCTTGAAGCACTTGATCTATTAAGAAAAACTCACAGGGACAAACCTAACTCTTTTAATGTGAAGATGTTTTTTAATGCCAAGTCTGATGAAATTGTCAACCTGTTTTCCCAGTCTTTTCCGCAGGAAAAAACGCGTGTTATAAATCTGCTGAATGAAGTGGACCCTAGCAATACGAATAAGTATAATAAAATCAGAAGCAGCGAATAATAAGCACGCTTAGCTATGTGGATCAACCACATAAACAGTTAACCAAAGTCCAGACATGGATATTTCAGATAATAAGTTCAGAACGATCCTTTAATCCGGATAAAGGCACCATTATTGACATTCTTGAAATTATCGGCTTCCATCCAGAATGACTGGCCGAATATGGAAAGCTCCCAGTTATCTGAAAGAGAATATCCCACAGATGGCATAACAAAAACAACATTGACTCCAGGTGAGTACAAAGCCATCATACTTGCGTTTAACAATGGTGTGACAGGGCAGGTTATATTGACAATAGAGGAAAATTTTGTGGGCATGAGGTTTTTAGCCGTGAGTGGCCTGAGCAAAAGGTTTTGACCGTTTTGTAAAGAATCCTTATCTAAACCGTTGCTATTGTACAGGCAACCTACTGTAAGGAACATCTGGTTAGAAAAAACATAATCAGATGAGATGCTTGCAGAAAGCGTACCTGTTGTATCCTTCCAGTTTGTTCGTGGCTGAAACCAGGTAGCCTCACCTTTCAAACCTGCATTACCCATGTTTCCTGCCCATCCTGCTCCAAGTGCCACATCTTCGTACCACCAGCCGCCAAGCAACTGAAAATCATATTGCCATTTGTTGAAATTCCATTTTATAGCACCAACCCATTCATTGGAGTCAGGACTTGCTTTGACGGCCAGGTCCATGCCTCCATTGTTTTTAAAATAACGTTGTATGCGTAGGGCATCGGCACCCGGCAGTTCTTCATAATCAAAATCCACGAGAGAGTACGCATTAAAAAGATCATTGCAGTTCCAGAAGAGGTTAGTTCCCCAGTTAATGCGCTGCCTGCCGGCAGTGATCTCCCATTTATCGTTGTGCCAGTTCAACCATGCCCTGTCCACCTGTGAAAGAAGCACCAGCGATGGCTCATTTATAAGCAGCCAACTCATATCTGCCACCCCGTTATCCACATCCATCTGTTCTCCATACATAGGATTTAGATTCACAGATTCACCGGTAAAAATGCGATTGCGGATTTCAAGGGCAGCCTGGGTGTTTTTAAAGGGATAAATCCTGAAATTGAGCCTGTTGTGAATCAGGTTGTCATTGATTATATAGCTGAGGTCGTTTCCAAAAGAAGATATCTGCATGTCTTTGATATACCCTTTTAAGGTTAAGATATCACGTAAATACTTAGTGGAATCCGTTTGAGAAAAGGCAGAACGAATAAGCAGGGAGCAAAGTATGATAATCACAGTTCTCATCTGCATGCAAAGTTATTCTTATAATGAGATCATCGCAGAAAAGTTGTATGCACATGAATTTTCACATCCATAATATTATATTTTTAAATTAAATATTTATTCCAAAAAGATAGCCCACAAATGCAGAAAATACCATTGCAATTGTACCCCATATAGTAATCCTTAAAATTGACTTTGAAATACTTGAACCACCTGATTTTGCTGCAGATGTACCCAAAAAAATAAGAAAAATAATCGTAAATCCATAAAGCCAGTATTCCATCCCTATAGTTGGTGCCAAAAAGACCACTAATAGTGGTAAGATACCACCACCGGTAAATGATGCACCGGAAACTAATGCTGCTTGTAATGGATTGGCTTGACTAAATTCATTAATACCTAATTCATCGCGAATGTGTGTTCCCAAAGCGTCTGATTCAGTTAATTCTTTTGCAGCTTGTAATGCCGTTTCTTTTCCAAGTCCCCGTTTTTCATAAATCTCTGCAAGTATTTTTAATTCAGTTTCGGGCATTTTTTCAAGTTCTTGTTTTTCTCTTTCTATGTCGGCTTTTTCAATATCTGTTTGTGAGCTTACCGAAACATATTCACCTGCTGCCATAGATAATGCTCCTGCTACCAGTCCTGACACTGTAGCTAAAACAATTGGCTCTTTTGTTGAACTTGCAGCCGCAACACCAATGGCAAGACTTGAAATAGAAATAATTCCATCATTTGCTCCCAAAACAGCGGCTCTTAACCAATTGCTTCTGTTGATATAATGATTATCTAAATAGTTATCTATGGTTATATTTTTATTCATTTCTGTTCTTTAAGTTGCTTAAATTATGCACAATAGTTGGCTATACGCAGTATTGCGTGTATTTCCACTATAGTTGTGCCTCTTTTTAACTTAATATTCATTT
>CAZUDW010000109.1:0-9374 GCA_964619305.1 uncultured Flavobacteriales bacterium | reverse complement strand
CCATAAAACGGCTTATGACCATTTGTTATTGATAGCCTGGCTAAATTTAATGGAGGGAGTAATAATGATTTTCTATTTTTGAGGCGATGCTATCAGAAAGAAGACTGCACAGGAAAATCAAATTTCACTTCATTGCCTGCTTATCCCTGTTCTTTATTAATGAAACTTTGGTTTATACCCAGCCCGTTGTGCAAACAATACGTGGCATTCTTCGTGATGCAGACACAAAATTGCCATTGCCAACTGCCAACATAGCTGTTTATAAAGATTCTGTGCTTATCAAAGGGACGGTAGCTGATATAAATGGTGAATATGTAATAGCAGATGTAGCTGTTGGCAGATATACGATCGCGGCATCTTATTTAGGATATAAAAGGAAGCTGATCCCAGATGTTTTGATACGATCCGGAAAACAGGCAGTTCTTGATATTGAGTTGGTAGAATCGGTAGTCAACATGAAAATGGTTGAGGTTAAATCAGGGGTTAACGATGGGGAAGCATTGAATGAGATGGCTACATTAAGTGCAAGAGAGTTTTCAGTTATTGAAACGGAAAGGTATGCAGGAAGCAGGGGAGATCCTGCACGTATGGCATCTAATTTTGCGGGTGCTCAGGGAGCGGATGATTCCCGGAACGACCTTGTGATCAGGGGTAATTCGCCACTTGGTGTGCTTTATCGCTTAAATGGGGTTGATATTCCTAATCCCAATCATTTTGCAATATCCGGATCAACAGGCGGCCCGGTTGGCATATTGAATAACAAAGTTTTAGCTAATTCAGATTTTTATACCGGTGCTTTTCCTGCAGAATTCGGGAATTGCCTCTCAGGGGTGTTTGATTTGAATATGCGCAACGGCAATAATCAGAAAAGTGAATTTACCGCCCAACTGGGATTTTTAGGCACGGAACTGACTGCGGAAGGTCCATTTAGTAAAAAACATAAAAGCTCATTCCTTATCAATTATCGTTACTCTACGTTCAGGTTGTTTGGTGCATTGGGAATTCAAATAGGCACATCGGCAATTCCAAGATATCAGGACGCCTCGTTCAAACTTAATTTCCCAATGAAAAAAGGAGTGTTGTCAGTTTTTGGTATTGGTGGTTTGAGCAATATTGATATTCTTATCAGTGATAAGAAATACGATGAAGTTGAGATATATGGGGACCAGGATAGAGATCAGTATTTTGGCAGCGGGATGGCAATGGGAGGTTTGTCATATATTTATCCTGTAAGCAAAAAAACCTATTGTGAATTCATACTGTCAGAGTCGGTGGAGGAACAGCATGCATATCATGAATATATATACAAGGCAACAGATTCTACCGGCACTTATCTGATAGACCAGGATGGATTTTACGAAATTGACTCGATGATTCCGTTACTGGATTATTCGTATAAAATCTGGAAATCTACATTTTCATTTTTTTTAAATGTTAAACCAAATGCCAAACACCTGTTTAAAGCAGGAATAACAGCCGATCGTTATTACTTTAATATGAACGACAGTCTTTATGATTATAGGTGGACGCACAATTGGAATGTGAGATGGGATTACAGTGGAAATAGTTTTTTGTTACGTTCATTTCTTCAGTGGCAATGGAAGTTGTCAGATCAATTATCAATGACATCCGGAGTTTACGGTCAATTGTTCACATTGAATAACAGCATTTCACCAGCGGAGCCAAGGTGGGGGTTAAAATGGCACCCTTTACCAAAGTGGACTTTTGCAATTGGCACGGGGCTGTATTCACAAACTCAACCTTTCTATACTTATTTTTATCAATTACCGGATGGAAAGGGTGGCATGCACATGCACAATATTGATATGGATAATAGCAAAAGTGAACACATCGTTGCAGCAGCATCCAGGATACTTGGGAAAAAAGCAAAAATCGGCCTTGAAATATATTATCAACATCTTGATCATATACCGGTTACAACATATCCGTCTTCTTTCTCACTGGTCAACCAGGGGTCCGGTTTTGCAAGATTTTTTCCGGACACCTTAGTAAATGAAGGATCAGGCCATAATTATGGTGTGGAGTGTACATTGCAGAGATTATTTGATAATGGTTATTTCGTATTGATGACGGCCTCTCTCTATCAATCCAATTACATGGGGAGTGATGGGATATGGAGAGATACTGATTATAATGGTAATTATACAACCAACCTGCTTGCGGCAAAAGATTTTAGGGTAGGGAAGCGGTCTGTAATCAATGTAGGAGGGAAGATCACTTATTCCGGAAACAAACGTTATGGCCCGGTTGACACGACCTCAACAATCAAAATGGGAGAAGTAATTTTTATAGATTCTCTGAGAAATTCCCTGCAATTACCTGATTACTTCAGAATGGATTGTAGAATAAATTTCAGGATGAATGCTTTAAAAGCCACCCATGAAATAGGACTTGATTTAGTGAATATTCTCAACACGAAAAATGTATTAAAGCTCACTTATACACCTGATCCGAATGATCCCAAATCCAATGCAATCCGGTTTGAGTATCAGCTTGGTTTTCTTCCTCTATTCTATTATCGGGTGGATTTTTAAAGTTTGACAAAGTTAGTTCATGGTACCGCGGAACCAAAAACCAGCGATTTAAACTCATATCCAAGTGAAGTATAATGATGCAATATGCGAGGAAGAATATATTTTAGATTTTTTTCCGCTTTATAATTGTCGTGCAGGACTATGATCGAACCGGGTTTTGCCATATTGATGATGGTCGCTTTACACTGTTCTCCACTTCTGCTGCTATCATAATCACCACAAAGGACATCCCATAGTACAAGACGATAATTATTCTTAAGAAATTTGTATTGTTTCAACGTAAATTTACCGTAAGGAGGACGGAAAACAGAGGTATCTAAAATGGCAGCACCTTTTTTAACATTCTGAATGAATTCAGTAGTACTTAATTTCCATCCATTGCTATGTGAATAACCATGACTTGAGATCACATGACCGGCATCTCTAATCTGTTTTAAGAGGTGAGGAAATTTTTCAGCATTTTGCCCTAAGCAAAAAAAAGTAGCTTTAGCCTGAAACTTCTCTAATGATTCAAGAATCCATTCAGTAATCTCAGGTGTTGGTCCGTCATCAAAAGATAAAAAAAGTGTTTTGGCGTCTGTGTTCATCTTCCACACCACACGTTTGAGCAGTTTTCTGATAATTAAAGGTGGTGATGTACAATACACTTTATTGGGGCAGCGCTTTATTCTGTTGTTCTTTGGTTTGGAATAATGTCTGGTAATTTTCGAATTTCTGCTTAATCTCTGCTCCGATATCTTTGTTTGGATAGGTCTCGTTAGTCAGCATACTCAACCTGTATAAAACAGATATAGCCTGTTGAGCTTCCCTGCTTACCTGATTGTATAATTCAGCATCCAAACTTAAATAATATTTTAGTTTTTTATCATAAACATCAGCAAGCTTCAGCACTATATCCTCCGCCTTTTCTTTTGCATTTGCCTTGTAGTAATTTTCAGCTATTGGAAGCATGAAGAAATTATAAGGCACATTTGATTCAGGCATAACTTCAACACATCTGTCGAGTACTTTCAATGCTCTTTTAGTCTCTCCTTTCCTTATCAGTGCATCAGCAAGACGTGCAAAATTATTCCTAAAATTCATGCACATTCTCTGGTTATTGTCGTTAAGATATATTTGATTTTTGTCTATTCCTCCCCAGTGGAATTTATGCATCAGGTTTTCATACATTTTATCTGTATTGATGTATCCGGTTTGTCCATCTTTTGGTTCTACTTTAAATGGAACCAAACGATATGCGAGACCTTCAAGCTGGAAATAATTCTGAAGTCCAATATAACTACTCGTACCTGTTGTTATTGCAAAATAGATTGGACGATTCCAGTCATTATTTGCAAGCAGGTCTAATATCATCATATCATTCTTAAGGATATAGTTTTTATTCATTTTCCATTGGATTTCAGGAACTATTTTGCTTTCCATCCCTATAGGTACGGTATGATTCGTGATTACTTTTGCAGAATCTACTTTTAAACTAAACTTTTTAGTTGGAAAGTAGTTCATCCTTTTACTGCCGCTGAATAAAGCTTGTTGGCTTGGATCAGTGATAAACTGCATCACTTTCTTGACGTCCACAAAAATCCCTTTCTTGTTTTTATCGATCACAGGCACATAATCGCGGGTGCCTTGCCTGTATTCTTTTGGATCCATTTTGAAAGGAACAGGATCGGAGTCATATGCTTTCCTCCTCATCTGATTAATGTACCAATCTGTATTTAACAGGCTAAGATTAACTACTCTTACATCGGTCCGATATCCTTCCACTTCCTGGACATACCATAACGGGAAAGTGTCATTGTCTCCATTTGTAAAAAGAATTGCATTTGGAGCACAGGAATCGAGATAATTTTTTGCAAAATCCCTGGCAGTATATGTGTTTGATCTGTCATGATCATCCCAACCATCTTTAGCCATCACTCCGGGAACGGCAGCTAGACAGATACTTGCAGTTGCTCCAGCAACAATCACCTCATTCATATATTTTTTTAAATGCTCATATAAAGCCAACACTCCTAATCCTATCCAAATAGCAAATCCATAGAAAGATGCAGCATAGGCATAATCACGTTCGCGTGGTTGTAAAGGATATTGATTCAGGTAGATAATAATTGCAATACCTGTGAAAAAGAAAAGTAAAAAGACGATAATTCCGTATTTTCTGCTTCGGTTGAATTGAAAAAACAATCCTATTAATCCAAGAATTAATGGCAGGAAGTAAAATTTATTATTTGCCTTATTGTTCTTTAAATCAGATGGAATGTTTTCCTGTGGGCCAAGTCTTGCATTATCAATAAAATCTATACCACTAATCCAATTCCCATTCAGGATACCTCCGTGACCTTGAATATCGTTTTGTCGTCCGGCAAAATTCCACATGAAGTAACGGCCGTACATCCAACCTAATTGATATGTAAAGAAAAATGTCCAGTTTTCAATGAATGTCGGTTTATTAATAATCTTTGTCTCACCACTGATTGTTTGATAGCGAATAGGTCTCCCTTTGAAGTTTGACCACTTCTTATATTCTCTGACATGTTTGGAATCTGAGCTATACATCCGTGGGAAAAAAGAACAGAATTCAGATGCATAATTCGGTATGGAATTCTTCCGGTCATCAACAACCACATATTTTCCATTTTCGGGATAATATACAGGTGATCCATCTTTATATGGTTTCTCATTATCCAATGGAGAATTGAAATAATTACCATAGAAAAGAGGTCTGTCTCCGTATTGTTCACGGTTAAGATAAGCCAAAAGTGAGAATACATTCTCAGGGTTGTTCTCGTCCATCGGGGTATTCGCAGCTGACCTAATGACTATCAGGGCAAAAGAAGAATATCCAATTAGGATAAAAGTAAAACAGAGGATGGCTGTGTTCAGGTTAGCTTTTCTCTTTTTAGATGTAAACCAAAGACCCCAAATAATTAAAGAGATCAGTAAAAGGAAGTAAAACAGAACACCTGTGTTATATGGTAATCCGAAACCGTTGACAAAAGCTAATTCGAATTTAGATGCCAGTATAACAATGCCTGGGATAATACCATACTGGACAAATGCCAATAAAACAACGGACAAAATAAGTGTTTTAATAAGACCTTTCTTTGTGACTCTTGATTTTCTGAAGTAATAAATTAATGTCATGGCAGGAATCACAAGTAAATTCAATAAGTGAACGCCTATAGATAATCCCATAAGGAATGCAATGAAAATGATCCATTTGTTTGCAAAGGGTTTGTCTGCATCTGCATCCCATCTAAGCATAGCCCAGAAAACCAAAGCTGTAAACAAGGAAGACATCGCATAAACTTCTCCTTCAACTGCGGAAAACCAGAATGAGTCTGAAAATGTATATGCAAGAGCACCAACTACACCACTCCCGAGAACAGCAACTATTTGCCCTTTTGATAAGCCCTTTTTGTCTGATACAAGTTTTTTCGCCAGATAAGTGATAGACCAGAATAGGAACAGGATTGTAAATGCACTGCAAAGAGCAGACATGGAGTTGATCATTTTAGCAACATTCTCCGGATTGACAAAGAGAGAAAATACCCTGGCGATCATCATAAACAGGGGAGCTCCGGGTGGATGCCCAACCTCTAGTTTATAAGATGTTGCAATGAATTCTCCGCAATCCCAAAAGCTGGCGGTTGGTTCAATAGTATTTAAAAATACTATTGCTGCTATTAAAAAGACAATCCAGCCAATTATAATATTAAGTTTCTTATAAGACATATATAAAAAGTTAGAGTGGCGAAATTACATTTCTAAATTGATACTTAAAAGAAGTGTTGATTAGATACTGAGATATTTTCTATTTTTGCCTTCCTTTTTGCCCGGTGGTGTAACTGGCAACACGTCTGACTCTGGATCAGAAGAGTCCAGGTTCGAGTCCTGGCCGGGCAACATTTTTTTGGAATACACATGATCATTATACGTTCTTAATTTAATTTTATTGCCCGGTGGTGTAATTGGCAACACATCTGATTTTGGTTCAGGAGAGTCCAGGTTCGAGCCCTGGCCGGGCAACAATTTTTTAGTGTTCAGAAATTTGTAATTCTATAATCTTACACCAATAATACAAATAGCAGGCAAAACGGAATCAGGCATAGTACAATAGCGCCAGCATACAACCCATGCCTGAAAGATATATCAGGAAGATAGGCAGTTCCTTGTAATCTTTTTTAAAAAGAAAAAATAGTTGGGCACAGGCAAAAAGGGCGAAAGGAACCGGTAGCCATACATATTCAACTGACTTTTTCAGGATGAAGTAGAGCGTAATATAGCAGCACAGTGTAAAAAAGGCAATCAGCAGGCGGGCGTTACGCATACCAAGCAATACGGGGAGGGTTATAATCCCGGTTGCCTTATCTCCTTTGTAGTCTTTTAGGTCAATAAAATTCCCTGCAAGGGGCAGAGGCAGCAAGATGTAAAATAACCAGTTGAGAGGAAAAGCAAGTACAGCTGCACCAAAAAGATTAAATCCAAGCAATGCCATAAAAAACGAACCCAGTCCTATCATGAATTTAGCAAGGAAAGGAATCCTTTTAAGCTTGAATGGGGGATTGGAGTAAATGTAATATGCACCAATAGTCAGACTCATAAAAATAAAACAGCTCCTCCCTGCAAGGCATGCGGCCAGCAGGCTGATCAGCAGCGAAACCCATGCTATTCGCTTATAACTGTCAGGAGCAATAGCATGTCTAACTAATGGCCTGTCGGGATTTGATATTTTGTCGGCTTCTATATCTTCTATATTATTAGTAATGATGGAATAAATACCGGCAAAAATTCCACTGATGATCACCAGCGGAAAGAGAAAGATGTTTGCATTGTTGAGTATCAAAGGATATTTTTCCTGTAAGGATGCATCTTTAAGATAAAGAATAAAACCCAGCAGCAGCATAAGGATGAAGTGCAACATCCTCAGTGGGCGAATATCTTTTAGCAGAGCAATAAAAACTTTTTTGTTGTGGCGATAATATATAATAGAGAGGCAAAAAAGAGTAATGATGAAATAGAACCGGGGAAGCAAAAAGATGTTGTCTGCTACATAGTTGAGTTGCAGCCATTGAAATGCGGTATTGAGCAGGAACATAAAAATTCCGAAAAGAAAAATGCTTGCATATATTAGTATGGCAGAAAAGATGCTTTTTATCCAGCTTCTGCATTTTGTTTTGAAATAAAAGAACGAACAAATGATGACCAGAGCAATTTCAATGCGCTGACCTACCGATATGCAGGGATCGAGCCATGTAAAAAACTTACGGATCATGTCAGTAACATTTGTAACAGCAATATAACGCATTCGAACCTGTGTGCCTCCACCCAGCAACAGGTCTGCTACAGGAGGTAACAGTATGAGTAGGAAAAAAGGCAAAACTACCCTGGAAACTTTGATAACGCTCTCGCCTGTGAGCAGCTGCATAAGCAGGATCAGCCATGATGCCAGACCAATGTAGAAAGGGGAATAGGTTAGTACCTGCAACAGGTGATCGTCCTGACCCGTGGCATACATCTCGAAGAAATTCCTGCACAACACCGTGAAGAGAAACACTGCAATAAAGTTGCTCATCGGTGCGCTGTGTTCTTCAAAATAGGTAATAATTTTCGTGACGAACTTCATTTCTTTATCTAATTTTTTATCTCTACATAGGCATTGCCTGAAACGGCCTTTCCTTTATAAATACCCTGAAGTTGGCACAGCCCTTCCCAGTAGTTAAGCATATGTGCTCTGAACTCCTGCTCTTTGATACTCGCTTCCAGATGCAGCATCATATTAAGAGACGGAATATTCACATCCCACCCTATAGGGTATGTTATTTTTGAAACCGGACTTTTCCAGAATGTTTTTTCAGTGATATCTATACTCTCTTTCTTCAGGTCTGATGCCTGCTCGTTAAGCGGGAAAAAAGTTCCAAAGATTTTTGTAGAATTGTCCCGGGTATTATTCATTTCTAATATCATCAACTGTCCCACATTTTTAATGCGCAGAGAGAACCAGTTCCAGTGCATTTCTTTCTTCAGCAAACGGTCAGCATTCCATACCCGGTCATACCAGATAGTGCCTTCTACTTTTTTCTTTTCGTTTTTCAGGTTAAGAACTCCCTTGGTTTTCAGGGCAGGGTATGAAAAATAACCTGCACCGAACAGGTCGTCAGTTCCAGAAAACCCATGACTATATGCTTTAGTTATACCTTCTGTTGTGAGATCAAATCCATAGCCGGGATGTGCCGTCATCTCCACTTTAAGATGAAAACGGCCGTTTTCTCCTTTTATCTTCCAGGAGTTGTAATTGTTGTTAATGCTGAGTTTCAATGGGAGCTTATCTCTCAAAAGTGCTACTGAGTCTGCGACTGTACTGGCAAAGTAATCATTTATGTATTTATTGGAGCCCGGGTCGCTGATCGCAACATGTCCCTGTAATGTGTGTTCTGCAGAAACTTTATCAACTGAATGAAAAATGACATATTCCATACCATATTCTTTTTGACTGTCAATGGAACGCAGTATTCCTGAAAAATACCACCATTCCATGGATTCATCTTTGTGAAGTGCCTCATCATTCTGCACTTGCTTAAGTTCCCCTGAGTTTTTGTTAACAAGACATGAAAACAGTATAAAGCTGCACATAAAACACAAGTAATATGACTGTAAAATGCTTTTGCGGATGTGGATGGATTTCAGCATGATGATGAACAAAAGTATTAAAATAGATAGACAGCAGTTTAGTGAAAAATCAGTTTGTTTACGGGGTTTTAAGAAGGAAATTTATTAATGGAAATCATCCGTTGGTTATTTCTTATTATTCATGCATCG
>CAZUDW010000108.1:0-9395 GCA_964619305.1 uncultured Flavobacteriales bacterium | reverse complement strand
TAAAAAAATAAAAATTCAGAACCCGGCATTTTTACTGTCAGCATATTGCCGTAAACATACCTGAGGGTTGGCAAATAAGGATCTGATAAACCAATTTTAAATAAACCAATTCATATATTTACTTTTGCACCTTTATTTTATTTGGTATTAAAATTGGTTATTTTTCATTGCGAACTGTAATGCTAAAATGAAGACGGCTCCTGAGATACAAATTGTCCTGGTATTGTTTGTGCTGATGTTATTGTGTACATTGAGGTCGTTGGCACAGTTTGTTGATCCAAGAGAAGCAAAGGAATATTTTAAACACAGGAATTATGCGGCAGCAATAAAGGTATATAACAAGCTGTTGAAAAAAGAGCCGAATAATGCAGATTATAATTATGAAGCAGGGGTGTGCTACCTGCGATCTAATATGGATAAATCAAAAGCCCTTCCATATCTTGAAAAGGCGGTTAAACTACCTAAAGTTGATCCGGATGCCACATTTGATCTTGGGCTTGCATATACCTATAAGCTGCAATTTGATAAGGCTTTGAAGGTGTTTGAGAAATACAAACAGATGGGAAGCGGGTCACACCAGGATATTGTAGATAAAAGGATTGCATCCTGTAAAACTGCTAAACAACTGATGCGCAATCCGGTTGATGTTTCTTTTGAGAATGTCGGACCTAAGATAAATACTCCCTACCCTGATTATTATCCTTTTGTTGCAAAAGATGAATCATTTATGGTTTTTACTTCCAGGCGTGCAGGCAATACCGGAGGCAATCTTGAGTTTGACGGATTTTTTTCATCGGATATCTGGATATCACACAAAGATCAGACGGGTAAATTTGGTAAAGCGAGGAATGCCGGCTACCTGGTTAATTCGGAATATGATGAACAGGCAGTTGGTCTTTCTGATGATGCCAACACCATGTTTGTTTATATTGATAAAATAAAGGAATTCGGTGATATATACCAGACCAATAAAGGTAAGAGATCATTTATGAAAGTGGAAAAAATGGGCGAATACGTCAATTCGTCATCTCTTGAAACAGCCGCATCCATTTCTGCGGACGGCAACACCATGTTTTATGCAAGTGATAAAAAAGATCCCACTGCTAAAGGGAAATTAGATATGTATATGACAAGAAAACTCCCGACCGGAGAATGGGGTTTGTCCCAAAACATTTCACAGCTCAATTCTGATGGAAATGAAGATTTTCCTACACTTTCTGCTGATGGTCAAACTCTTTATTTCTGTTCAGATGGTTTACCCGGTATGGGTGGATACGATATTTTCAGATCCAGCTGGGATGTAGAGAACAATACATGGTCTAAACCGGAAAACCTTGGTTATCCACTTAATACGCCACTTGATGAAAGAGTAATTTCTTTCAGCGAGGATGGCATACATGCTTATATGTCGGCACTGAGAAAAGAAGGTGTTGGTGATCTGGATATCTACAGAGTTACATATAAAGACAAATTGCCCCAGGCAATTCTGCTTCTGAAATTGCCATCAGGAAAGGCAGAAGACCCATATCTGACGGATGTTTTTCTGACTGTGAACGATCTGAACGGGAATCAGTTGGGGGATTACCAACCCAATTTACGCAGTGGCACGTTCACGATTATACTGGCGCCCGGCACATACAATCTTAATATTGAAGCAGAAGGATATCAGCTTTATGATAAAAACCTTGTGATCACTCCTGAGGATGTAAAAACCGGAATGATTAATAAAGAGATCACATTAACTCCCAATTGATATGCAATTAAACCTTGATAACGCAATAGTTTTCTTTGATCTGGAGACAACCGGTGTAAATGTTGCAACCGACAGAATTGTAGAAATCTCCATGATAAAAATCAAAACAAACAATGAACAGACAACGATAAACTATCGAATCAACCCAACCATACCAATTCCTGGGGAATCCTCAGCAATACATGGAATATATGATGAGGATGTAAAAAACGAACCCACATTTAAAGATGTTGCAAATGATATATACAGATTTATAGAAAATTGTGATCTGGCAGGTTATAATTCAAACCATTTTGATGTACCCCTTCTTGCTGAAGAGTTTTTACGCGTGAATAT
Organism: uncultured Flavobacteriales bacterium; assembly: GCA_964619305.1. Classification (GTDB taxonomy): domain Bacteria; phylum Bacteroidota; class Bacteroidia; order Flavobacteriales_H; family CAZUDW01; genus CAZUDW01. Next base: position 7,306 of record CAZUDW010000108.1, on the reverse strand, counting down.
TCCCTTTGATACTAAAAACAGAAGACTGGTTGATGTTCAGAATATTTACCATAAAATGGAACAGCGAACATTGGAAGCAGCATACCGTTTTTATTGTGACAAAGAGTTACAAAATGCGCACAGTGCCAATGCAGATACAAACGCGACATATGAGATATTACTTGCCCAATTAGACAGATATGATAATTTGGAAAATAATATTGATTTCTTGCATCGATTTAGCAGCCGGACTAAGCAAATTGATTTTGCCGGAAGATTAGTGTATAACAAGGAAGGTATCCCCGTTTTTAATTTTGGTAAATATAAAGGAATGCCTGTGCGTGATGTCTTATCAAAGGATACTGGTTATTATGGATGGATTATGCGAGGGGAGTTTCCATTATATACCAAAATGAAATTGAAAGAGCTGATGGAGGAGCAGGGATGAAAATAATTTGTATCGGCAGAAATTATAGAGCGCACGCACAAGAGCTGAAAAACAATGTGCCGGCAGAACCGATATTCTTTCTTAAACCGGATACAGCACTTATCCCGGGTAATAATATCCTCAGATATCCGGATTTTACAGATAATATTCATTATGAAACAGAGCTTGTGCTAAGGATTTGCAGAGATGCCTGCAATGTTGACTCTGAAGCAGCGGGAAGTTGTTATGATGCCATTGCCACGGGCTTTGATTTCACCGCCAGGGATATTCAAAAAGAATGTAAAGAAAAATCTTTACCATGGGAAAAGGCTAAAGCTTTTGACGGTTCTGCAGCTATAGGGGAGTTCCATCCCCTTGATTCGTTCCGGTCTGTTGAGAATATATTGTTTCATCTTGAATTGAATGGCAGTACTGTTCAGAAAGGAAATTCCAAAGAGATGATTTTTGGTTTTGATTTCATTGTGTCATATATCTCTGGTTTTATTACATTGCGGAAAGGAGATTTCGTTTTTACAGGCACACCTGAAGGAGTTGGTAGCGTTCAGAAGAAAGATATTCTTACAGCATATTTAAACGGAAAAAAAAATCTTGAAATACAAATTACCTAAAAGGTTAGTCTGTATTTTTGATCAGTGATCTTAATCCGGAAATATGCTTAGGGGTTGTACCACAACATCCACCAATAATATTGATTCCATCTGCAAGCCATTTTTTCCCAATTATCAGGAAATCTTTTAGAGAACGCTCTTCATCATCACACACCCATCCCCAGTCATCATCAGCATTGCCATACCCATTGGCGTATGCTCCAATAAAACCATCCCAGTCTGATCGTAAAATTGTAATGTCTTTATCTATGGTATCGAGTGATCTGCAATTAAGCAATATGGCAGTGGGGTTATACTTGGCGACTCCATTAATTGCCTCATTTAATCCTTCTCCACTGAGCAATTGTCCCTGCCCGTTTGTGATGAAGCTTATGAAGACAGGCAATGAAGTTTCTGATGCTATCTCAGCAGTGATCACAGCCTCAGCGATATTATTCATCGTTTCCAACAGGAGCAAATCAATACCTTGATCAGCAAGCCAGGCAATTTGTTGTTTGTGTGCCTTAAACATGGTTGTTCGATCAGGGGTATTTTGTGGTTTATAGCAATCTTCTAATGTGGTTAGTGAACCTGCAATCAAAACATCTCTGCCCGATTCTTTCCGCGCTTCCTTTGCCAGTTTTACGGCCGATTTTAATGATATGAATGCTTCTTCTTTCTTGCTTGTTTTAGCATATGCGTATTGGGTAGTTCTGAACGTATTTGTACTTATAATATCAGCTCCTGCATGAATATAGTCGGCATGAATTTGTTTGACCAGGTTTGGTGCATCAAGGTTTGCAGTTGCTGACCATAATGGCAAAACTGTTGGGTAACCTCTGTTCTGTAATTCTGAACCTGTTGCACCATCAAGCAATAATACTTTCTCTTTTAACTTCTTATCTAAGTCCATCCCGGATTATCATCAAATAACAAGAATCAGATAGATAACTATCGCAATAATGTAACAGTTCCTTTAGTCGTTATCGAAGTTCCTTCATTATCAATGTATTCTAAAACGAAATAATACACACCACAAGTAGCTGGTTTGCTATTGATATTGCCGTCCCAATTGTGGTTTGATTCAGTCATTTTAAAAACGGTCTCACCCCATCTGTTCAATACTTCAAACGATACCATTTTTTGCAGGTTCAGACCGGGAAAAAAATCATTAATTCCATCAGCGTTAGGAGTGAAAACATTTGGTATCTTGAAATCTGAAAACACGGTTTTTATAGCAGTATCAATGCATAATTCGTTTCCTTCAATTAAAGTGATTGTATAATCCCCAGCCTCTTCATATTTATGAATGGGATTGGTTTCTGTAGAGGTTTCGAGATCTCCAAAATCCCATTGAGAGAAGTTTCCACCCGTGCTGTAATTTGTGAAAATAATGGCTGTATTTTCGGAATACTCTGTTTCTCCAATGGTAAAAGATGTTGGGGACATAATAAAGTCTGCGTGTACAGATGGATATTGTGTGTTTTGCAATAAAGTAAGCCCAGTCATTGTATTGCCATTGCAGCCAGTCTGGGCGCCATAGGAAGAACCACCTGCCATACCACCAATGCCACCGGCAGACAAAACATTTAAATTGGCCGGAACAGAAGATCCTTTTATCCAACATAATCCGCCACCACCACCTCCTCCTGGTCCGAATCCAATAGCAATAGAACTCCCACCATTTCCACCGGAAACATCTGCAGTAAGATTATTTATAATCGTATCCGCTGAAATAATAACAGTTCCTCCGGCACCTGCACCACCAACACCATCACCATACGCTCCGCCACTGGCAGAATTGGCTCCCCTGGCAAAAATAGCCTTCCCATTACCTTGAATAGCATTGGCTGAAATAATAACAAGACCTCCACCATTGGCTCCGCTGGTTGCATTTCCATAATGTTCATGACCTGCACCACCACCTCCTCCCACAAAAAATTTATTGTTATCAACAGAATAATCTAAACTGTGTCCACCTAATCCAAAGACGAGTTTTTCGCCTCCGGAGGTATCAACAGGGTAACCCCATCCTCCGTCACCACCACAACCTGCATTACCGCCACCACCACCACCGGTTGTATGGATATTTCCACCACCACCGGCATTAGCCGGAGCTCCCCTTGCGGATGTCATGCTTCCGATACCATAACCGGCAATGCCTTCACCTTTCAGTGCATAGTATCTTGGATCGGGAGAGTCTGCAACATAATCATACCTGATAGTGAATATACAGGGTGCAGTGTGATGTTCCCCACTCCTGAAACCTTTACCGCTTACATTGATGTTGGATTCAAAAATCAGTGTGTCAGTGACGTCTATTGCAAGCACACCCCCGGTTTGTCCATCCCAGGGCAGACATGACAGTGTGCCTTTAATGAACGGCTTTTTATATTGCGGAACCCTGATGACCTGAACATGAGCATCTGAATTATAACTCCTTAAAAGAGCATACTCAAGATAGATAGCATTGCCTTCGATTTGTTTAATAAAGGCATATTCATAATTGCCTGCATTGGCATAATCGACAATCGTTCCGTAAGATGCCGTATTGCTTGCGATGATAGATGCGCCCTGCATCTGTATGATTAAGATCAAATCACCAGTCTTGAAAGATTGAGCATTATCTACATAAAGAATGTCTTCACACTTTAGTGCATCATTAATCAGGAAAGTGTAGGAGTTGACAATACCTGCAATATCAGGCGAGCCATCCCTTCCATTCCCTAAACTCTGCGCATTGGCAAGACTGCCCGAAAAAAACCGGATAAAAAGGATTCCTGTCAAAAGGAAAAGCAAACGATATTTATTTGCATTATGTGTCACAGGATAAGGAATTTAATGAAAGCAACATTATCACCGACATCCAATTCAGTATGAACAGTTACCTTGCAGAAATAAATGCCATTGGATAATACTTTCGTATTTACGTAAATGCCATCCAACTGGTTGTGTTTATCAATCCAGTAAACCAGGTTTCCCAACACATCATATACCTGTATCTCTGCCCAGTCTCCTTTTTGAGTTCCGTCAATCTGAATATTCAAATATTCTGAAGCAGGGTTTGGATATATTGTGATATTGAAAGGTTTTTCCGGTGAAGGAGGAGTATCAGGAGGAATTGAATCACCGGTGTTTCTAAATAATAATAGACCTCCACCATAATTTCCAACAGCAATGTCTGTTGCTCCATCCATATTTAAGTCACCTATCCCAATAGAAGAGCGGATTCCTTCATTAATGTTTTCAAACATCGTATCAGTTAATGTGAATTGTCCATTTAGATTTCCATCAATATTATCATACCTGAGAATATTTCCCAGTTCACTACCCACAAGTAATGAGTATTGTCCGTTTGTATCAAGTTTTACCAATGCAGGAGAACTGTAACCGGTTATATTCCCGCTTACATCAATTTCTCCAAAGTTTGCAATTGTAGGTGTACTGTTAAAATCCGGCTGGTCGCTTGTTCCGATGTTCTGAAAATAATTGATGGTACCATCTGATTCACCAATCAAAAGATCCGGTTTCCAATCCCTGTCAACATCGACAATTTGAGGTGTGCTGTATGAACCTACATCGATGTTTTTATAATAAAGTGCTGTTAATGTAAAATCTGCCTCATTGCCCACACCTGCAGTATTTGTGTAATAAAATAAATGCCCCCCGCTTTCTCCAAGTATCATATCTTCGTCTCCGTCTCCATCCATATCTCCAAAAGTAGGGTAGATACCTTCTGCTTGCAGATTACTGATTCCTAAATAATCCCTGTCAACAAGCTCAAAAGAGGGAGAATCAGCTGTTCCTGTATTTTTATATAATGCCAGACATGATTTAAAAGGGTTTGTATTCTGATAATATCCGAAATTTCCTATTACAAGGTCCTGGAGAGAATCTCCATTGTAATCGAAAAATGCAGGGTTGGCACCAGAACCGACTTCAATCATTTCATCCACTAAAAAACTATCTGTCTGATGAATAAAATCAGGTACAGATTGTGTGCCTATGTTTTTATAAAACCACATACCTGAATAATTCTCTGAAACTTCAAGTGCATTTGGAGCAGCAAGAAAGTCTTTTAGATTGTCATTGTCAACATCAACAAAAAAAGTGGCTGGAAATTTTTGGATATCTACAATGTGAGAGGCAGGATATGCTGGCAAGTATGCTGACATATTAGCAAATAAATTGTCACCACCGTTAGTGAGCATATAAACATTGGTGCAGATAATATCACCGACTATCACTTCCATGTCGTTGTCCCCATCCAGATCAATAGGGAGTATGGTTGAACCGGCATGCCTGGAATCATTGTGTTTTAGCGGAATACCATGACTTTGTCTGCATGGAACATTAAGTGTTACCGAGCAATATGCGAAATCTTCTTCGAAACTTCCCCAACATTTATCTTCATATACAAAATCAAGAGAATCACTATTGCTGTAATTCTCAATAGACATGTTTCTGTAATATTGCATAAAAGAACCCTGAAAATCGAAAGTGATGATATCCAGATCCCCATCGCCATCAATATCTTTAATACCCGGGACATCCCACTCGCTAACGAAAATATCAACTTCCGTTACACTATCCATGGCTGTCAGTTGCTTTTTTACCAATTCAAATTCCAATCCATTCGAAGCAGTGATGTTGTGATAGACTGAAATACCATGTGTAATTCCACCCGTGTAGGATGTAAAAATATCCTCTTTTCCATCCTGGTCATAATCTGCTAGTAGTACCCAGGAATGTACATAGGGGAATTTATTTCTGTATTCCGGGGCATAAGTATAATCCACCTGCCCGGATGTTCCACCATTGATAAAGGTTAGGGGGATTGAACGATTTCTGTCAAATATGAATAAATCTTTGATGTTATCTCCATCCATGTCGATGGCGGAAAACTGAGGATTATTAAGTCCTCCGGCCCAGGGGAATGAGAGGGTTTTGTTCACTTCTTTAACAGGAATAGAGTCCCATCTTACCATGGGTTGACATATGGCGCGACTATGCATTGAGATAATGATTGATAAGAGAAGTAGTATTTTAAACGGATTTGCCATTATCGCTCTATGTTCAAATTTTTATTAATCAATGAAATTATATAACCTTCCAGTAATAAATTCGCATATTGTTTCGCGACAGCAAACCAATTCTGAAAGGGATTGATCGCCAATAGAGATATAATACATGTCTTCACAGTTTTTGTTGATGTAAGATGCAGTAAAATGCATCATACATCTTTGCTAACAATTTTCAAATTTATGAAAAAAAACTATGTGTCACACCGTTTAACATCATCATTATCAATGTAGATTGAATCTTTATTATTCCTGCCATATTCTTTTTCATAAGCAGGTCAGCTAAAGAATAATATCCTTTGGAAATTATTTCTTCAATATTTTCCTCAAGTACGCTGTATGATTGCCTGATTGAAAAAGCACGAAAAAAATTCCCGGGTTTAATGATTGCACATCGATTTTATATTCAGATGTATTGGCGGGCATTGTTGACGTGTTCTGCATTTTTTCCCCTAAAGAATTATATATAGAAATCTCCACTGTATTTGTAAGCGGAGTTTCCCATTTAAAGTAAAGATTATCTTCAACAGGATTGGGATACACTACAGGTTTTGCGGATATATCATGAATCATTGGTACATCAACGGTTGTATCTTCATATAATACCAGGGTGTCCGTATAGATATTATCACCGGTAGGACTGTTGTTCCCGTTGGCGGCAACAAATGCTGCATAAAATATGACCGTTCCTGATCCCTGAGCAGGTGCCTGCCAGTCAAACATCCAGTCATGCATATTGGCCATCACGGGTTTATGAGCTCCGTTTTGTGTCTGTTCAGCATAATCATATCCACCACCAGAAATCTTTTGGGTGCTGTTAGGTTGTGTAATCGTAGTAACACCTGCATTATTACTGTTTAGCAAACGGGCAACCATTTGAAAACCAGATTTTTGCATGGGGGTGTCAACGACATAAGGCATCATCACATAGGTGGAACCCGGAACATAAAGATTACCTTGAGGGATACCTCCCATTATTGTGATTTCTCCAAATCCCGGCCCACTATTTGCTGTGCCGCTGTGGCATGCCGGTGATAAATAACAGCTGCTCTCACCCGGGGCATTGGTAACCCCAGCCGGAGGGCCGGTCACATAAGAAGACAAAATAATTGATATAACGATCATCCATGTGCAGGTATATATTAATCTTTTGCGATTCATTTTGAATTTATGATTTTTCATTTCTATTTCTTTAGGTGGGTTCTAAAAAT
>CAZUDW010000107.1:0-9417 GCA_964619305.1 uncultured Flavobacteriales bacterium | reverse complement strand
GTTGTGATCTTTCATTATGCTCTGTCAGGAAATCCTGCTCCAGTCTTTTTTTCCTTTGGTCAGCCGGGCAAAGTGCAGCATGGTGTTTTTGTGAGCCTGCATACGCAGGTGGGGATCGGCTTTCAGCAGGTCTGATGCTGCATTCCTCGAAAGTTGTATGATTTGTCCGTCTTTTGCCAGGTCGCCTATCTTCAGATCAGGGATGCCACTTTGCTGCGTGCCCATCAGGTTGCCTGCACCACGCAGTTTCAGATCTGTTTCAGCAATTTCAAATCCATCGCTTGTGCTGACCATGCATCTCATTCTTTTGATGCTGCCGGGGGAGAGTTTATCACCGGTGAGCAGTATGCAATAAGATTGTTCTGTTCCGCGCCCAATGCGTCCCCGCAACTGGTGCAACTGTGATAGGCCAAATCGCTCAGCACTTTCAATGACCATCACCGTAGCATTGGACACATCAACGCCCACTTCAATCACATTTGTTGCCACCATGATATCGGTCTCCCCACGTACAAAACGCTGCATTTCATATTCCTTGATATCAGGAGGCATCTTGCCGTGCACTATGCTTAACTGGTAATCGGGTACGGGGAATTCATCGCTGATGATTTCAAAGCCGCTCATCAGGTTTTTGTAATCGAGTTTTTGCGATTCTTCTATCAGGGGATAGACGATATATACCTGCCTGCCTTTGGCAATCTGTTCCTTCATAAACCCGAAAACGCGCAAACGAGATGACTCATAACGATGAACCGTTTTGATGCTTTGTCTGCCGGGGGGTAACTCATCTATCACCGAAACATCAAGATCACCATATAATGTCATGGCGAGCGTTCTGGGTATGGGTGTGGCTGTCATCACAAGCACATGGGGCAGCAATTCGCCTTTTTCCCATAGTTTGGCTCTTTGTGCCACTCCGAAACGGTGTTGTTCATCAATGATGGCAAGACCCAGCTTATTGAAATTCACCTTGTCCTGAATAAGGGCATGAGTTCCGATGACGATGTCTGTATCTCCCTCACTGATACTTTTAAGTATTTCCTTTCTCTCAGCACCTTTGATGTTGCCGGTGAGCCATGCTACTTTTATATCAAGGTCTTTGACAAGATGGAGGATGTTCTTGTAATGCTGTGCAGCCAATATCTCCGTTGGTGCCATCAGGGCAGACTGGAAATTGTTGTCTTTGGCGAGGAGCATGCACATCAGTGCAACCATGGTCTTGCCGCTGCCAACATCACCCTGTAGCAGACGATTCATCTGACTGCCGGTTTTCATATCCACCCGCATCTCCTTTATAACCCTTTTCTGTGCATTGGTCAGCTCAAATGGAAGTACATGTTTAAAGAATTTGTTGAAATGCGCTCCCACATTTTTAAAAACATAACCCTTCGCTTCAATTTCCCTTCCTGTTTTTATGCTGAGTATTTCCAGTTGAATAAAGAAAAACTCTTCAAATTTGAGTCTGAACTGTGCTTTTTGCAGCGACCGGGTATCGGCAGGGAAATGAATCCGGGTGATGGCATCTTCCCTGCTCATCAGGCGGTATTTGTCTATGATATCGTCCGGCAGGTTTTCCTGGAGGTTCCCTTTTAATTTATCGAGTAGGTTTCGCTGGAGTTTTTCAATCCCTTTGCTGTTCAGCCAGATTGCAGAGAGTTTTTCTGTCGTATGGTAAACAGGTTGCAGCTTACCGGATGAGGTGCTGCTTTTTTCAGTCGCAATCTCAAGTTCAGGATGCGCGATGCTCAGCCCATTGCGGTAGGATATGGGTTTGCCGTAAACGTTGTAAGTAACACCGGTTTTCAGCATAGTTCTGATCCATTTCAGACCTTTGAACCAGGTAAGTTCCATGTATCCGCTACCGTCTGTAAATACTGCTGTAAGCCGTTTTCGGTATTTCTGCCCCGACTCATCTATGCGTACGATTTCCCCCCTTAGCTGTGCATATCCCATATTTGCCTGCAGCTCTATCACTTTGAGGAAGACCGATCTGTCCACATATCTGAAAGGGAAATAATTGAGCAGACCATTAAAATCAGAGATGTCCAGTTCTGAGCGCAGGAGTTCGGCTCTTTTTGTCCCGACTCCTTTCAGGTATTCAATGGGTGTATCAATGATTGTATTGTTCACAAAGACAAATATACAATCCATTCTAAACAGCGGTGTAATCATTTATAAAGAAAGGAAGCGATGATTTTATTAATTTTGATCTTCTGTGAACAAAACGAAAGCATGAAGTCAAGATGTAAATGGGTTGGCGATGACCGGCAATATATAAAATATCATGATGAGGAATGGGGTGTGCCTCTACGGGACGATCAGAAATTATTCGAGTTTCTAACTCTGGAGACTTTCCAGGCAGGGTTAAACTGGTTGCTGGTGCTGAAGAAGAGAGAGAACTTCTGCCTGGCTTTTGATCAATTTGATTATATGAAGATTGCCCGATATGATGAAAAGAAAATCAATGAACTTATTTCTGATCAGGGTATCATAAGGAACAGGATGAAGATAAAAGCAGCGGTGAACAATGCCGCCTGTTTCATCAAAGTACAGGAAGAGTTTGGGTCTTTCAGTCATTATACATGGGGTTTTGTGCGGGGAAAACCTGTGCAGAATGCATGGAGCAATGATAGCGATATTCCGGCAAGCACGGCACTTTCTGACCGTATAAGTGCTGATCTGAAAAGAAGAGGATTCAAATTTGTAGGATCAAGAGTTGTCTATGCGCATATGCAGGCAACAGGGATGGTGAATGACCACACCATTGACTGTTTCAGGCACAGAGAAGTACAGAACATAGCAGCGGAGTTTAAAGATTAATTCAATATTTCTTTTTTGCTGATATGATCCGATATAAGGTTGAGGGCTGAGATCGATTCTTCCACGCTTTTAATATGACCGATATGCAGGGAAAGCAGGTCTTTATGCTCCCTGAGTTTACCAAATTCCGGATGAGAGTTTAAAAAAGAAATAATACCGGTGAACAAGTCTGTATCATAAAAAGCAGAATTATTGTCTGAAATGAAAACAGCTTTCAGCTTATTGTTTTTCAGAACAAGTTTTTCTATGCCCAGCTTTCTTCCCACCCATCTCAGCCTGAGGGTTTCAAGTAATGCAACCGCATCAGATGGCAGTGGGCCGAAACGGTCTTTAAGTCTTGCGCTAAATGCAGAGAGTTCTTTTTCTTCTTTGATCTCATTCAGTTCACGGTAAAGGTGCAGGCGTTCTTCCACTCCTTCTACATAATAATCCGGGAGGGAAATATCCAGATCGGTTTCAAAGATGCAGTCACCTGTGAATAAATCTTTTGCTTCCTCCATCAGTTCCGGAAATTCTTCTCTTTTCATTTCGTCAAGTGCTTCATCCAGAATTTTATGATACATTTCGAACCCAATATCGGCAATAAATCCACTTTGTTCAGCACCTAGTAAATTGCCAGCGCCTCTTATATCGAGATCCCTGAGTGCGATGTTGAACCCACTGCCCAGGTCTGAGAATTGTTCTATTGCTCTTAATCTTTTGACTGTGTTGACGGGTAAAGTGGATAGCGGAGGGCAGAATAAATAACAATAAGCCTGTACATTAGACCGACCAACCCTTCCTCTTAACTGGTGCAGGTCACTGAGCCCAAAGTGATGTGCGTCATTGATGATAATGGTGTTAGCACTTGGCACATCCAGACCCGACTCAACGATAGATGTACAAACGAGCACATCGGTTTCTCCATTGAAGAAGTCTATCATGGTCTTTTCAAGCCTTATACTGTCCATGCGCCCATGGGCTGTTTCCACTCTTACATCCGGGCAAAGCTTCCTGATCATTTCAGCTTGTCCTTCGATGTTATGGATTTTATTATGCAGCAGGAATACCTGGCCACCACGGTTGATCTCAGAAAGCACGGCAGTACGAATGATGGAATCATTAAAGGTGGATAAAACGGTTATGACCGACAGTCGGTTAGGTGGTGCGGTGTTGATAATGGAGAGGTCACGTGCACCCATTAGTGAGAATTGCAAAGTGCGGGGAATCGGAGTGGCGGTGAGGGTGAGAATATCTACATTGCTGCGAATCTTTTTTAATTTTTCTTTGGCAGCAACACCAAACTTTTGTTCTTCATCCAAAATTAAAAGACCTAAATCTTTAAAGTGAACATCGTTGCTGAGTAATCTATGGGTGCCGATTATAATATCTGTTTTGCCTGCATGTAAGTCTGCAAGTACTTCTTTTTGTTTTTGAGCAGGAACAAAACGATTGATATAGTCCACTCTACAAGGAAAGTCAGCCAGCCGTTGAGTAAAAGTCTGGTAATGTTGCAAAGTGAGTATTGTGGTCGGGCACAGTACGACAACCTGTTTACTGTCTGCAACACATTTAAAAGCAGCGCGTATGGCAATTTCTGTTTTTCCAAATCCGACATCACCGCATATAAGCCTGTCCATGGGATGGCTTGCTTCCATATCTTTTTTAGTGGCTATGGTTGCGCTTAGCTGATCTTTGGTGTCCTCATATATGAAAGAGGCATCTAATTCATTCTGCAGATAAGTATCAGGCGAGAAACTGAATCCTATCGTGTTCTTTCTCCTGGCATATAGCTTAACAAGGTCGAACGCAAGTTCTTTCACCCTGTTTTTAGTTTTATTTTTCAGCTTTGACCATGCCTTTGTCCCCAGTTTATTGATTTTAGGAGAGCCACCTTCTTTACCTGTATATTTTGAGATTCTATGAAGAGAGTGAATACTGACATAAAGAATATCATTGTCTTTATATAGTATGCGAAGAGCTTCTTTTTCTTTGCCGTTATTATCAATTTTTTCAAGGCCATCAAAAATACCAATACCATGGTCAATGTGAGTGACGTAATCCCCTTTTTGCAGCTGACTCAGTTCATTTAGAACGATATCCTGCCTTGCTTTCTTATAACCTGATTTTAGCAAAGACATATGATTACGCATGAAAATCTGGTGATCAGTGAAGCAGGCAATACCCGTGTCTAAATCCGTAAATCCTTCAGAAATACCAAGCGGCAAAGTATTGAATATTGCATTTTCTCCTCTGTCTTCATATATGTTTCTGAGACGGTCAAGTTGCTTTTGATTTGCTGCTGCGATGATGCTGGTTATTCCTATCTCAGCATTTTTCTTTAAAATTTTATTCAGCAGGTTGAAATTCTTATTAAAAGAGGGTTGGGGAGATTGTGATAATGTTATTACATGATCTGTTGAAAGTAAAGGAGAACTGCTTGTTTCAATTATCCGGAAACCCTGGATTTTATTAAAATCGTCAATAGTGATTTGATCCCGGGTATCAACATCATTTGCGCATTGGTTGTGTTCATCCATGATTTCTCTGAAACCCTTCAGATCATAAATCCAAATGGTGCTGTCAGCAGGAATCAGGTTAAAAAAAGATGAGGAAGAATTCATGGAATCAACGTCCGGACTGACAGATGTATAGGAGAGTTGATGAATCGATAACTGGGTTGCAGGATTAAACATCCTTATGGATTCAACAGTATTATCAAAAAATTCTATTCTTACAGGGTATTCTGATGAGAATGAAAATACATCCACGATCCCTCCTCTTACTGCAAACTGTCCTGGTCCTGCAACATAATCAGTAACAGCATAATCCATTTCAATCATGCACTGTATTAAATCCTGTCTGTTAATGATTTCTCCCTGTTTGATCCTGTATTCTGTTTTGTTGAATTCAATTTGGGAGGGGTATCTCTCCAATAAAGCAGCAGGAAAAGTCACCACTATTTTGGTGTCATTTGATGAAAGGCGGCTGATGGTTTCGGTTCGGCAAAGTGTATCAACCGATGATATTTCATCATTTGCTTTTGTGTTTATGGTTTTTGATGGCAGGAATAATACATTGCCTGTTTTATTGATTTGTTCAAGATCAGAGAAATTGCGGATTGCCTCCTCTTTGTTTGGAGAGATCACAAGTTGCAGTGAATTCAGATGTTTGAAGATTGCACTGATAACAAATGCATCCCCGGAGCCGGCAATGCCACTGAGATGGATACTGCCATTGGATTGACAAAGAACATCCTTTAGTTCATTTATCTTTCGGCTGTTGCAATATGCCTCCAGTAATTCAGCAGGAGTCACAGCTTAATTTTCAATAGGCATTTCCGGGGAGTATTCAGCCATCATTTTTTCGGTCATTTCCACCATGCTTGTAGAACCAATAAAAAGTGGAGAACGTTGATGCAGGTTCTTTGGCTTTAATTCAAGAATACGGTTGTAGCCATTGGAAGCTTTTCCTCCTGCCTGTTCAACAACAAAAGCAAGCGGGTTGCATTCATAAAGTAACCGTAGTTTTCCGTTAATGGAAGAAGAAATGCCAGGATAGATATATATACCACCCTTAATCAGGTTGCGGTGGAAATCAGCAACAAAAGAACCAATGTAACGGGAAGTATAAGGCCTTCCGGATGCTTTATCGTTTTTTTGACAATATTTCAAGTACTGCTTTACTCCTTCAGGAAAATGTACATAATTGCCTTCATTGATTGAATAGATTTTTCCGGATTCCGGAATTTTCATATCAGGATGAGAAAGGCAAAACTCACCTATGGAAGGATCGAGTGTAAAACCATTTACTCCGTTCCCGGTGGTATACACAAGCATAGTGGAAGAGCCATAAATAACATATCCAGCTGCAACTTGCTCAGTACCATGTTGCAGAAAGTCTTCTAAAACAGCCTTCCCTGAAAATGATGACCTTCTGTAAATTGCAAATATTGTTCCTATGGATACATTAACATCAATGTTTGACGAACCGTCCAATGGATCTGTAAGGATAATATATTTTCCTTTTTGAGCATGTTCTGATTCAAAAGCGATAAAATTCTCAAGTTCTTCAGAAGCAATACCGCACACTTCTCCACCATTTCTGAAAGCTTCAATAAATTTCCTGTTAGCAAACACATCCAGTTTTTGCTGATCTTCTCCCTGGATATTTTCTTCACCAATAGAGCCAATGATATCTACAAGACCAGCCTTATTTACTTCCCTGTTTACAACTTTTGCAGCTAGTGAAATATCGCTTAATAAACGGGTGAGTTCTCCTTTTGCATAAGGAAAATCAGATTGCCTGTCAATAATGAACTCACCAAGTGTCATTGCTGATGCCATAACGCTGATTTTTAATACTCATGCAAATATCCAAATTATTCCTTTAATTCTTGTAATAAAAATGATTTTATGAAATATCAATAGGTTGGGTTAAGCAAAGCAAGGTCGTTTTAGCCGACAATCTTGCGAAATTTGACAGTTACCAAACCAAAGATATGAGGCCTTTCAGATTTTTAAACATCCGGATAGTTGTAAGTGTATCTAAAATAATCTTACTTAATATTTTGATTATTCGTGCAAATGCATGAAATTTACATTTTTAAAGTAGTCACTATCAATTAATAATCATATGAAAAATATATTGTCATTGCTATTGACATTGCTGATTTTTTCTTCTTTCAGCAATGCACAGCTCAGATATCAGCGTACATTCGGAGAAGTAAATGATGAAAATGCTTATACAATTACAAAACTCACGGATGGCTATCTCCTGAGCGGATTCACATTGAGTTATGGTCTAACTTATTCTGATATAATTGTAGTACGCACAGATCTTAACGGAGACACCCTCTGGACCAAACTATATGGAGGTGCAGGAGAAGAAATATGTTATACGTCCCTCCAGACACTTGATGGAGGGTTCATTTTTGGAGGATATACAAATAGTTTTGGGGCAGGTAACTGGGATGTTTATCTCATAAAAACAGATGAATCCGGTAATGTACAATGGTCTAAAACCTATGGAGGCGGTAATAATGAAACCGCCAGCATGATCAGGCAATTGCCGGATTCCGGATATATAGTAGCTGGATACACAAACAGTTATGGAAACGGTACTTATGATGCTTATGCAATTCGTACGGATGTTTATGGGGACACCCTTTGGACTCGCACCTATGGTGGCGGTAACTGGGACTGGTTTAATGTTGTGGAGCAGACCACAGATGGCAACCTGGTATTTTGTGGCACAACCATGTCTTTTGGGCAAGGCAATATGGAAGCATGGCTCTTAAAGACGAATATGGCCGGTGACACTATTTGGACAAAGGCATACGGGAAATCCGGAGCAGATGACGCTTATGCTTTGCAAGTGTTGCCGGATTCCGGTTATATGATATCGGGAATTACAAACAGTAGTGGTGCAGGAGGCGCGGATGCTTTTGTAATACGTACAGATAATTCGGGTGACACCGTTTGGTGTAAAGCATATGGCGGTACAGGAGATGACAGGGCTTATGCGTCAGTATTATCAGATAATACCAACCTGATTGTTGCAGGGCTAACCAAAAGTTTCGGAGGTGGTTTGAGCGATTTGTATTTGTTTAAAATAAATCTCAATGGAGATACGGTTTTCACGAAAACTCTTGGAGGGGCTCAAGACGATTGGGGCAACCAGATATATGAATTAACCAACGGAGATCTTGTAATTTCCGGCATTAATGCCAGCAGCGGTGCAGGCGGGAATGATCTCTTTTTCCTTATGACTGATTCTATGGGCAATAGTGGAGGTTGCACAGAATATAACACTACAACAAAGACAAATCCTGCACCTTTTGTTATCAATACTAATGCAGCTAACATTGGAACAGGTGCGGTGGTTGGAAACCCGTCAACACTTACCATATCACATGGTGTTCAGGTTGATGTACAGTGTATTGAATGTGATTCGGTTTCGGTATCATTTTCATTTACAGACAGCAGTTCTACGGTTCAGTTCATTGACTATTCTTCCGGAGGGACGTCCTGGCACTGGGATTTTGGAGATGGTGATACTTCAGCACTTCAAAACCCTGTACATACTTATCTTTCTGATTCAACATATTATGTGTGCCTGACCGCATCTAACAACTGTTCCGTTGATTCGTTCTGTGATTCTGTTTCTATCTGTGCACTACCCGTAGCATTATTCAGTTGGACACAGGACACTGTACTTTCCATACAGTTTAGTGATTCTTCTATTGGTGCCACTTCCTGGTTTTGGGATTTCGGAGACGGAGATACTTCATCCCAACAGAATCCATATCATACATACACTTCTGAAGGTTGGTATTTTATATGTCTGTATGTAACTGATGGGAACTGTAGCGATTCCATTTGCGACAGCATTTATGTGTTGGGGAACAGCATAAATGACTTAAACAGTATGCTTAACTTTCAACTCATTCCAAATCCGAACAATGGAAATTTTAAGATTGCTTTGTTATCTGAATATAGCTGCGATGCAATGATCAGGATATTTCAGACTGATGGCAGAATCGTAAAACAGTTTAACATTTACATCAGCAGTGGGGATAACAGTGAGTACATTTCGCTGGACAACATTGCAGGCGGG
>CAZUDW010000106.1:0-9640 GCA_964619305.1 uncultured Flavobacteriales bacterium | reverse complement strand
TGGCTCTTCCTCGCAATTTTGCGGGATATATGAAAGCAACTTCCGTATATCATTGATACACTCCAACTCATTTGCACATGCGAAATGGGTTACACCGGATTTTGAAGCATGTACCTGTGCGCCTCCCAACTCTTCGGAGGTGATCTCTTCATGTGTAACTGTTTTGGTAACGTTAGGCCCCGTTACGAACATATAAGAAGTGTTTTCGACCATAAAAATAAAATCGCACAATGCGGGTGAATAAACCGCTCCGCCAGCACAAGGACCCATTATTGCAGATATCTGGGGAATCACCCCTGATGCCAGTGTATTTCTGTAAAAAATATCTGCATAACCTCCCAAAGAAACAACACCTTCCTGTATTCTGGCGCCTCCCGAATCGTTCAGCCCAATAACGGGTGCACCATTTTTCATGGCAAGATCCATGATTTTACAAATCTTCTCTGCATGAGCTTCTGCAAGAGATCCTCCCAATACCGTAAAATCCTGTGAAAAAACATAAACAAACCGATTGTCAATGGTTCCATAACCCGTAACGACACCATCGCCAAGAATCACTTTTTTATCCAGCCCAAACAAAGTGGAACGATGCGTTACCAAAGCTCCTATCTCTTCAAATGAACCTTCATCCAACAATAAGGAGATGCGTTCTCTCGCGGTGAGTTTGCCTTTTTTATGCTGCATCTCAAGTCTCTTTTCGCCTCCTCCCTGCAAAGATTCAGCAAGTTTTTTTTCGAGTTCTTTGAATTTTACGGACATCTTTATCGTATTACGATTGTTTGTAAAATTAGAAAAACATTGGAAAAAACTTTGATTGTACTGATTGAATTGGTAATTTTATCCCAAAATATTCACTTAATTTTCCATATCATGAAAAAATTAATCTTCACAGGCACATTCCTTATTCTTATTATTCATGTAATTGCACAAACACCATTCAGAAAAGTGTTACCAAAAACAATTATGACAGAAGTTCCTGAATACCTTAATCAAAATGAAGTAGTGATAAAAATAATTGAATCGGAAGAAAGCAATCAACTGTCTTATTCTCTATTCTCTGATGAGATGTTGTTTGATGCAGTTATCTCTTCACTTACGGGTTTGTCTTACGATATAAAACCACTGTTCACATTACCGCTGGAAAAATTACTTAAGCAGAAGGCAGATGCTGAAGCAGCTACCGGAAGACCTCATGCTAATCTTGGCCTGTATTATCAGATTATTTTAAACAACTGCACTGCTGAACAATGCCTGCAAGTGAGGAATTCAATTCTTTACCTTGATAAAATAGAAACTGCATACTTCCCTCTTAAAATAGTTGCAAATAA
Organism: uncultured Flavobacteriales bacterium; assembly: GCA_964619305.1. Taxonomy (GTDB): domain Bacteria; phylum Bacteroidota; class Bacteroidia; order Flavobacteriales_H; family CAZUDW01; genus CAZUDW01. The sequence goes on along the minus strand of CAZUDW010000106.1, from coordinate 8,312 downwards.
AGACCCGGAAACAGGGAACCATATTTCCTTAAGAGCATCTCCTGATTTAAGCAGCGGGCAAAAATATCTTCAATCTGCACCTGCCGGTATTGATGCAGTCTATGCATGGTCGTTTGCAGGAGGGAAAGGAGCAGACATAAGGTTTTGTGACGTTGAACGCGATGCCTACAGAGATCATGAAGAGTTATTGACTCCTCCTATTACCGATGTTTCATCCCTGACAGGATACACATTCGGAAATCAGCACGGGACAGCTACATGCAGTGAAGTTTTAGCAGATCATGATGGAAGCGGGGTAAATGGAATCGCACCGGATGCCATTCCCTATTTCAGCACTATTTGCGCTGATGTGAACTGCTCCAGCTATAATCAGGCAAACGGCATTGCAACGGCAACAGATACTTTACGTGCCGGTGATGTCATGCTGCTTGAAGTACAAACCGTCTCCCCATATCCCTTTGGATTACCTCAGGAATATGACCAGGCTTCATTTGATGCTATTCAGATAGCCACATCTCTCGGTATAGCTGTTGTGGAAGCTGCAGGTAATGGATCAAATGATCTTGATTCACCTTCTTTCGGTGGCGCCTTTGATACAACTCAGAAGTATTCAGGAGCATTTATCATTGGGGCTGCTAATGCAGACACCTCCGTAAGTGGAAGCACATGGCCACCCAGAGGAAGGTGCTATTTTTCCTCTTTCGGAAGCCGGATTGATTTCTTTGGTTGGGGAGAGATGGTTACAACAGCAGGTTATGGAGATTTGTACGGAAGTTCAATGTCTGATTATTATACGGCTACATTCAGTGGAACTTCAAGCGCATCACCTATTGTTACCGGTGCAGTTGTTGCTTTACAAGGCATCTATAAAGCCCAAACAAGTGGAAATGTATTGCCACTAAATATGTTGAGAGATATACTGAAAAATACCGGAACATCTTCATTTGATCCCCTGAATGATAAAATCGGTGTAATGCCCAATCTGAAAGCTGCTATTGATACCCTGATGATTATACTGTCAACAGAAAAACAATTGAGCAAGCAGACAATGAGCTTACAAATAGCTGCTTACCCTAATCCAACAAATGATTTTATTTCAATTGATTGTTATTCATCCGGCAATACGCTTAACATCACTTTGTTTAATGCAAGCGGTCAGATCTTGTATAATTCAACCGAACATTCAACGGATTTGAAGTTTGCCAAACGCATTGATGTATCGGACCTGCAATCAGGACTATATTTTCTGAAAGTTTCTGATGGCACGGAAAATATTGCAAAAAAAATAATCAGGAATTAATTGAATTTTAAATGATATCATATGCAGAATATATAGTGTATGTATAGAGTCATTCGAAAAGCAGGATGGCGTTTAATAATAACATATCTTTCATTTAACATAACTGCTGTTATTTATTGCCAGGATTTAATCCCTCCTTCATGTTACGGTGGAGAAAAACAATTTGCTGAATTTTTCAAAGAAGAAGTCGTTTATCCTGAAATATCAATTACAAATAAAGAGGAAGGACTGGTTTCTCTTTTGTTTATTGTCGGAAGTGATGGCAAGGTGCGGAATTTAAAAGTCTGGCAATCTGCATTTCCCGCACTTGATAAGGAAGCAATTAGAATTTTTAAACTTCTTCAGTGGCATCCTGCTGTTTTTCAGGGTAGTCCGAAAGACATGGAAACTTTTCTTAAATTCAAATTTAAAATCAGGAAATATAGGCAGATTTGCAAATTGAGGGGATATGATAAGACGGAGTATCCCTATCTTCCTGTTGATACGAGTGGTGTTATCTACAAGTGCAATGAAGTAGATACCGAACCTTTATTCAATAATGAATTAGTTAAAACTTCATCATTCGAGGAATTCTTCAGTAACAACATGAAATATCCTGAAACTGCTTTCAAACAAAATATCACCGGTACGGTAATTATTATCTTTATTGTAGAAACAAATGGAAGGATTTCAAATGTGCAAATTACAAAACAAATTGGTGCAGGATGCAGCGCTGAAGTACGGAGTTTTTTTAAACTTACAAGATGGGTTCCCGGCATACTTGAAGGAAAAGCTGTCAGGGTTCAAATGAAATACGCTGTTAATTTTGAAACGATAGATGGTTATCAATACATTACTTATACCAATCTCAAAAACCGTTAATATCATCAATCCGCATCTATTGCATTCATCAGTTCTTCGGTTAATTCCAGATTGTGAAATACTTTTTGCACGTCATCATCATCTTCAAACGCGTCTATCATTTTTATCACCTTAATGGCTTCTTCTAATTTAAGGGTTGTTGTGTTTTTTGCAATCCTTTCTACTTCAGCACTCAATGCTTCAATATTCATTTCCTCCAATTTCTTTTGCATATTCCCGAAATCTTCAAATGAAGTATAAACGATGAAATTATCGTCCTCTGTTTCTACCTCTTCCGCCCCCCCGTCAATTAGTTCCAGAGTCAGTTCATCCTGATCCATATCTTTGGACGGAATCGTAAATACTCCTTTCCTGTCATATAGAAATTCAAGCGAACCGTTCTTCCCTAAATTGCCGCCAAATTTTGTGAAGATGGCTCTTATATTGGAAACCGTTCTGTTTATATTATCAGTAGTTGCTTCTATAAATATAGAAATGCCATAAGGGGCATATCCTTCATAGGTTACCTCCTGATAATTGGCTGCATCACCACCCTGGCCTTTATTAATGGCTTTCTCAATGGTTTCTTTAGGCATGTTGGCGCCTTTTGCATTCTGCAACGCTAAACGCAACCTGGGATTCAATTCAGGATCAACTCCCCCTTCTTTAGAAGCAACAGTTAATTCCTTAATTAATTTTGTGAATATTTTTGAACGTTTTGCATCCTGAACTCCCTTTCTTTGCTTGATATTCGACCATTTACTATGACCTGACATAATCCTGTGATTTTGAACGTAAAATTAATTATTTAACTGATGTTGCGCAAAGATTATGATAATTCTGCAACATGGATGTTCATAAGCCGGCAGCTTGATGATAAGTATCTTTGTTTTGGCGATGTTTTTGCTTTTTATCCATAACATATTGATATTAAATGGTTAATAATAAAATTGGAACTTTTTAGCCCATAAAAAGCTCTTAAATAATCATTTTTTTAGACTCCAAAGTGGGTATTCAGCAACATCCAAGTGCAAAATGTTACTAAAAGTTGCTTAAGGTCAGTTATCTGATTCTAAGCTATATTTAACAAATTCTATCTCTCCGGCAGATAAATCAACAGCTTAAGTAAGGGGAAAGACCATTGACATTAATGGGAAGGTGAGCATAAGAACAGCATCCTGACAAGTTGTATCCGGCTATTGATGCCCTTGTTGTGCTTGTTTTATATCGCACTTACCGTTAAGCTTGCTGAATCCGTAATACGATCCAGCGTTTGGATAATTTGCCTGAATAGTGTTACTTTTGTTGTCATGCCAATGTGTTTTTCAGGTGAAATTTATTGTAAATTCTTAAACATTTAGACAGACTTGTTCCCTGAACAAAAAAGAAAACCTGGATTGATAAAAAGAATGAAAAAACAAATCGCTGAATTTGATATCAAAGTTTAAGATGCAGGATTTAATATCTCACGGATTGCCAATAGTTAAACTTTAACGTTAGTTGGAATCAAATGCTAAATTTAATGTTAAAATCTTTGATCTCAACTTTTATAGGTTTAGTGCTATCATTTCCTGCCCAGGGACAAATGTTGAAAATTCATGGGAAAGTTGTAGATAAAGAATCAGGACATCCATTACCTTTTGTAAATGTTGTTGTTGATACGGTGCAGCAAGGAGTAGCTACTGACATTGATGGCTTATTTTCGGTGAAGGTATTTATACATGCAAGATATCTGACATTTTCATATGTTGGATATAAAACTCAAAAAATAAGTTTACAAGGAGAGATACCGCCATTTCTGTTGATTCAAATGCGAAAATCCGATTACAATCTGGCAGAATTTGTGGTGAGTCCCGGTATAAATCCTGCGAATAAAATCATCAAAAAAGTTATTGAAAATAAAAATGAGAACAATCCTGAGCACTGCAAGTCGTTCACATATAAATCATATAATAAAATGATTTTTACTGCAGATTATGACAGTATGTACTTCAATGACATGGGAAAGCGCAATTCCCTGGATTCATCTGATCAAAAGGTGATCGCTTTTTTAGATAAGCATCACCTGATGATGATGGAATTCGTTAGCGAGCGCAGCTATTTAAGACCGGATTATAATTATGAAAAAGTTATTGCATCACGAATATCAGGACTAAAAATACCGACATTTTCCCTTCTGGCAACTCAGATGCAATCATTTTCCTTCTATCCGGATTTCATTAATATTTATGATAAATACTATCTTAACCCTATCAGCACCGGAAGTTTGGGAAAATATTCCTTCACGCTTGAAGACACAACATACAGAAATTCAGATTCGGTTTTTATCATCTCTTTCAGACCAAAAAAGAATAAAACTTTTGATGCAATGCAGGGATTACTTTATATAAACACCCATGGTTATGCAATTCAGAATGTTATAGCTGAACCTGTTTTTAAAAGGAAAGACGGAATTTTTGTAAGAATCAGACAGGCCTACGAATTAATAGATGATATGCATTGGTTTCCTGTTAAGCTAAATACTGAAATTGTTTACGGTATGCTTGAAATCAATAATGGGCACAAAATTGTTGGAATAGGCAAAAGTTATTTAAGCGATATTAAAATTAATCCGGAATTAAATAAAAAACGATTTAAAGAAACAGAACTTGAAATGAGTGAAGATGCCGGCAATAAAACTGATGATTTCTGGGATACTTATAGAGAGAACGAATTAGATGCAAAAGAAGAAAAGACTTATCAATTTGTTGATAGCATTGGCAGGGAGGCACATTTTGATAGGAAAATTTTCGTTCTGACCTCTTTGTTAAATAACCAGTTGCCTTTGAAATACGTCAATCTTGATTTGAATCAGCTTGTAAATTATAATGAATATGAAGGGTTTCGCCTGGGTTGTGGGTTGCATAGCAGTAAGAACATTTCCAATCGCTTTTCTTTTGGAGGATATTGGGCTTATGGTTTTAGAGATATGAAATATAACTATGGAGGAGATTTTGCTTTAAAAATATGGAAAAAACCTGATCTTAAAATAAATGTTTTCTATTATAAAGATGTGGTTGAATCAGGTGGAAGCAATTTCGTTTTTGAGCACAAATCTCTCTTCAACACTTCATCTTATCGGGATTTTTTGGTGGAGAGGATGGACAATATTGAAAATGCCGGTTGCAGTTTTGAACTAAAACCTTTTAAATATATGCAATTGCAATTGGGATTATCTAACCAAGTGAGACATGCTACTAATGATTATATTTTTAATAGAATAGAGGAAAGAAGTGTTAGTTATCTGGAAGATATATTTTATATAACTGAAGCCGAAATCAACCTGAGATATGTGTATAAAGAAAGATTCGGGAATATGAGAGGTGAAAAATTTTCACTGGGAACAAAATATCCTGTTATAATGATGAGATTTGCTAGAGGATTTGATAATTTTCTGGGCGGAAGATACGACTACATAAAAACAGAACTCAAAATTAGGCATGATTGGATTACCAGAATAGCAGGCAGATTTTCCACCTCACTCACGATGGGAACGTCCTCCGGAATTATTCCATATACATTATTATTTAATGCAAGAGGTAACACTGCAGATTTTTCATTATTTTCAGAAGGGAGTTTTGAAACAATGGGTCTTAATGAGTTTTTATCAGATCAATATATTGCTTTCAACTGGTCACATCATATCTACCACCTCACCGGAAAAGGTCATCAGTTCAGACCAGAACTTGTATTGGTTAACAATGCAATTATTGGTTCATTGAAAAACCCGGAAAAACATCTTGGAGTTGACATCAACAGCTTAGAAAAAGGGTATTTTGAATCAGGATTGCTTATCAATGAACTGTTGCGGATGAACTTTTCAGGATTTGGACTGGGAGTGTTTTACCGTTATGGTTATTATGCTATGCCAGATCAAAGAGATAATTTATACTTCAAATTATCTCTTACAGTCAATATTTAAGCCTGAGAAATGTACCAAACTATAATTGTATATTAAGCATGGTTTCAAGGCGAACTGGGAGATTCTTCTTAATCCATGACGGATAATCTCCGTCATAATTAACGCGTTCCCAGAAGTGAGTGACTCCAACTTTCATGTTGTGAATCACAGAATAGGGCTGGAGGTTTTTCTTCAATATAATATCTGTAACTGCTTGAGTACTGGGAGATATACCTGATTCTTTTTCTCTTAAAAGATCGTGGAAGTCCTGTTCCTGCCAGTCTAGGTAATTATCCATCATTTGTTGAGACATATCCTGCCCATGCTGGTATGATTCTTTTATATTTCCTCTTCCAGTCACGGCATTTCCCAAAGCAAAGACATTATTGAAACCTTTAATCTGGCATGTTTTTTCATCTTCCAAAGCGAATACTTGTCCTTTTGTTGGAATTCCTGATATGCTTTCCGGAACACTCCCAATTGATGAAATAACTAATGAAGTCTCCACTTTGAATTGACTACCTTCAATTGGAATTACGCTACTATCAACTACTTTTGTTTTCTGGAAAACAATTCCATTCAGTCTACCATCTTTAACACTTATGTCAACAGGTACGCTGCATTCAACCATACTGAACATGAATTTTTTCATCGCTTTTTCCAGTATTTTTAAGCGTGTATTTTCTGCCTTTTTTAATTGTTCGGGAGTATTTGTATCAACAGATGTTAAAGGCATATCCATTGCCCTTCTTCGATAATACAATGTACAACCTTTAAGTCCAAGATCATTCAATGTAAGATTGTTTTGGATCAATATCTGGTCAATTCCTTTACGTTCTAACTCAAACATATTAGTTGAAATTCCCCTTTTCTTTAAAGCAATTTCAACAGTATCCATCATAACTGCCTTAGCAACATCTATTGAGGCTAACCCACCTCCAATAATAACTGCATTGTCTTTTAATTTGATTTCTGGCCCATTATAAGCAGGTTCATGCTTGTGATTATACCAATAGAAAAAAGGATTTTGATAATACAGCCCATTATTGATATATGAATTTATTCCTTCAATTGGCAGAGGTCTATCACGCCATGCTCCTGTTGCCAGTAAAACAGCCGAAAATCCCCAAATCTCTACCAAATCTGTAAATTCAATGTCCTTCCCAATTTTAACGCATGGAACATAATGAACATACTCGTTGTTGAGTTTATCGTCAATTTTATTTTCCTCTTTATTCCTTAATTTAACATGCCATTTGGGTAATCCATCTTCAATTTTTCCATATGGAAGTGCATTTTGCTCAAATAACACAATGTGTATTCCTCTTTTTGCCAATTGATAAGCAGCTTCAGCACCTGAAATAGCCCCTCCTATCAATGCAATGCAATGTCCAGGATGTTCTGCCATGGTATTCTTTATAAAATTAATGTTAACTTTAGCAAATAAATAAAATTATTACTGAAAAGCATTATTCAAACTTATTTTTGAATTTTTGTTCATTCTTACTGGAAGGAATATTTCAATTTTAATAAAACAAATTGTTTCAAGATACTTATTTTTGAAAACTATAAAATAAATAGTATGATACGTAATTCGCTTATTTTTAAAAAATTATCTGTAGTACTCAGTCTGCTTTTATTCTCAATCTTTTATTTCTCTGTTTCTGCACAGGATGGAAAGGTGATTTTAGATGGATCTGTAAAAGATGGGAAAACTAAATTAAGTGGGGCCCAGGTAAGAGTGATGCTGAATGGTAGTGAATTAAAAAGTGTTTCTACAGCTACAAATGGAAAATTTAATATAGAACTCCTTCTGGGAAAAAACTATAATATAGTGTTTTCAAAATCTGGATATGTTACAAAAAGGATAACGGTTGATGCAAGTAGTGTTCCTGAAAATCAGTGGCTTGACAAACATGAATTTCCAATGGAAGTAGAACTTTTTAAAAAGATGGAAGGGCTTGATGTATCAATATTAAAAAATCCTATAGGTAGAGTAGCTTATAATGTCAAAGCTGGTTATTTTGATTATGATGAGGCATATACAAGAATGATACAAAATCAACTGGCCCAATTAAAAAAGGATTTGGCTGCTAAATTAAAAGAAGAAAAAGCGTATAATAATGCCATTGCTGCTGCAGATCGTCTTTATAATCAAAAGAATTTTCAAGAAGCTCAAAAAATATATAAGAATGCAACCAACATCAAACCAACAGAGCAGTATCCAAAGGA
>CAZUDW010000105.1:0-9855 GCA_964619305.1 uncultured Flavobacteriales bacterium | reverse complement strand
GTGCCGGAAGGGCAGGTGACAGACACCCGCAGGATGCTCATAAGCAGGTAGGGGGAAAATACATCTGAAAAGCGTATCCATAGTCATAATTTTCTTTTCAGCGATAAAAAATCAAAAACAGGCAAACTGTCCATGCTGTTTGTATGTCTTTGGTTCAGAACTGGAAATAGATAAAGGGATGCAGTTCTGAACTGAGGGATTGGTAAATGACAAAAACCACCATAACCACAATGATGGCTTTTAACCAGATGGGGGTGGCAATAAAGCGGTTCCTGTACCATTCTTTGGCAGTAGCCGGCACCCAGTGGATAACATAACCCAGCAGCATAATAAGAAAGACATTCTTAAAAGAGAGGATCACCGAAGGGATGAGTGCTGCATTGAAATGATGCGAGATCTGGTAGAGGATGGCATTTGAAATATCGGGGTTGCTGCCCCTGAACCAGATGCGGGTGAAGGTGATGAAATTGAAGGTGATAAAAATGGACCAGAAACGTGCAAGCAGGGAATTCTTTCCCTCCCAGGGGCTGATCTTTCTCCAGAATTTATATATAACGAGACCTAATCCGTTGAGCCCTCCCCAGATCACGAACTGCCAGCTTGCACCATGCCACAACCCCCCGAGCAGCATGGTAAGCATGAGGTTGATGTTGTTGTTCACCGACCGCTTAAATACCGGGAAAAAGCGGAACAACAGCAGACACAACGCTATGGCTGCCGCCAAAACCAATGCAAGCCACAGCCATCCTGTCAGCAGCACCAGGCAGATGAGGATAAAGGATATACTGATGAGGGAAAAGAGCGATCCTCCCCTGTTGCCTCCCATGGGGATATAGAGGTAATCCTTCAGCCATGAGGAAAGGGACATGTGCCATCGCTTCCAGAAGTCTCCCACACTCCTCGCTTTGTAAGGTGAATTGAAGTTCACCGGCAGTCTAAAACCCATCAACATGGCAACACCTATGGCCATGTCGGTATATCCTGAGAAATCGCAATATACCTGCAGCGAATACCCATATAACGACATCAGTGATTCAAAACCCGTGTATGAATAGGGATTTTCAAAAATCCTGTCTATAAAGTTTACGGCAATATAATCCCCAATAAACAACTTCTTTATCAAGCCATTGAGAATCCAGAATACGGCAAGTCCGAATTCTCTTTTACTTATATGAAACTCCTTGTAAAGCTGTGGTACAAATTCGCTTGCCCGCACAATTGGACCTGAGACCAGTTGGGGAAAAAAGGATACGTAAAAACCGAAATCGAGTATATTCCTGACCGGTTTGACATGATGACGGTAAATATCCACCGAATAGCTGATCGTCTGAAATGTGAAGAAAGAAATGCCCACGGGAAGCAATATCTTCCCCACTTCAAAATGACTGCCCGTAAATGCATTTGTCATCCGGGCGAAATAATTGATCACATGGAAATGCGTACCGAATATGTGGTTGATGTTTTCTGTGAAAAAATGGGCATACTTGAAATATCCAAGCAACATGAGGTTGATAAAAACGCTCACAGCCACAAGGGATTTCCGTTTCAGTTGGTTGCTGCTGCCGTATATCCATTTGCCTACAAAGTAGTCCACCAGGGTTGAGAAGAGGAGAATGCTGACAAACATGCCGCTGGTTTTGTAATAAAAGAAAAGACTTACCATGAAGAGGTAGATATTGCGCAATGCCATCCTCTTGTATAGCAGGGAATAAACAAAAAGCACAACAGCAAAGAATATCCAGAAATACAGCCTGGTAAAAATCAGAGGCTGCTCTTCGGAATAGGCAAATATGTTGAACAGATTATCCAATGATAGCTTCTATTGAGCGAATTTCTTTGCAAGATGGTAGTCGTATGATTTTACCAGTGCCTGGAACATCAGATCTGCCACCAAATGATAACCGTCTTTGGTGAAATGTATCTTGTCTTTTTTTGCCAGTCCGTTCTTTTGCCACAGCGAGATCGATTTGAAGCCTCCCATCACGGTGAACATATCCCACACTCCGCAGCTTTCACTCAATGCCATATTCTTCATCACATCACGCACGATCTCTCCGTTTTTATTGGGATACCTGTGCTTGCGATAGCTGTCATTGTTGGTAGTCAGCAGTATGGAGGCATTGGGCGACACAGACCTGATCCTGCCAATCAACTCATGGTAATTCTGCTCAAACACCTGCGGATCAAAATCCGGATCATAAGCATCGTTAATACCTATTGAAAGTATGACAAGATCTGGATGCAAGGTACTGAGCTGAGTCTCAAACATACCACATCTCAGATAAGAAGGTACGCTTGCTCCGTTCACTCCAATAGCGGTGTAAATAAAACCGGGATCATCATTTTCGAGCGTTATTCCATACAAAGTAAAACAGGTCTGCAAACTATCGGTCTTTTCAATGATTAGTTGTAAAGTATCTGTATATCGACTGAGGCGAAATTCAGTATATCCTACAGAATCATTTACTATCCCGGCAACAAGGGAATCCCTGCTTTCAATATCCAGGCAGAAACTGCTGTCGGAAATGCTATGGAAAACACGCACCCTGTTAAAATCATATCCTTTATAATCTTTTCCCCTGAAGGTGATCCTAATGCGTGCAAGCGTATCCCGGGTGGTCACTGAAATACCCGACATTCCCAGCGGACAATCCTTATTAGTCTGCACATTCCGGCATCCCTCCCACTCGCCCGTGAACTCAGGATAATAGTAGTATGGATTGTTGGTTCGAGCCATCTTAAATGGAAAAATAAAACCTCTCCCACCTCTGCATCCCGGTGCAAAGCGCTGGAGATTTTTTCTCATTCTCCCCGACCACATATCCGCCTGAATATGAGAACCACCAATATGCACTATGTTGATCTGCCCTTCTCCTTCAAAAATGAGCTTATCAAATTTATCGAAGATATTTTCGAAAGAGGAACTGTCCACAACAAAATAGAGCTTATTCTGATCATAATTAATGAAATCATAGTAGGGCAGTTGATGTGGATACTTCTGACCGTATGCAACAGATATATATAAGAGGATAAAAGAAAGCCCTGTTATAAGGCGGTGTAGGTTCCGAATGGTATGATTTGGAATATAATGAAGTTGCATGAGATAATACCTGAATGGTTCTGCCATCTATTTAGTTTTAGAATTAATTTTTTTGTATTTGTTATAATCACTCATCAGGGCTTCGGTAAACCACCTGGCTATTTTTTTAATTCCGCTCTGACTGAAATGAGTGTAATCTGTAGCTGCCAAAGGGGGATCGTGTTCCACCCAGGCGGGCATTGAGTTCTTCCCTCCCATGGCTTCATACATATCCCAAAAAGCACTTCCGGTATTAAACGCTGCCTGCTTCATTGCATCTCTAACCGATTCCAGATAAGGATAGGTGACATATTCTCCCTGCTCTTTCACCGACATATCTGACGGACCAATCACAATGATACACACACCCGGGATCATGGATTTTATTTTCCTGAGCTGAGATTCAAACCACCTTCCGTAATCACTGCTTTTTTTATCGCTTTTAATATAGGGCATCACATTACCGCCAAATTGCATGATCAGCAGTTTTACATGCAGACTGTCATACATCTGCCTGAGAAGCTGCCTGTCCATTTTGGAAAAAACAGTTCCTGCGCTGCCACGCATAGCAATATTATCAACCACAACACCATTTCTTCCTTCCAGGGAGATACCATAAACCTCAGGACTTTCTTTCCCCTTGAAACGGATGGTAAAAGATTCCGGTGTGGTGGCAAATCTCCATGAATTCGTTTTTAGTGTTGTTCCCGGCCAAAGAATATCAGAGTTTATCGTTTTATCATCAATCTCCATTTTCACAAGCACAGGTTGATTGTTGTACCCATAAAACATCTTACAAAACTCATATGACCTTGTTTTGGCATAACCAAGATGAGATTTGGAAATAGTGAGCCATGCTTCTGTAATAGTTGTATCCTGCAGATTTCCTGATGCCGGTAAAAACTTACCGAAACTTCCCAGCACACCGTATCGCTTATGTTTGATGGTGGTATCCTTCTTCCCAAAAATGGTGTACCTTTTCCAATTTTCTGAAACCGCCTGATTAATGGACAAACTTCTGACAAACTGAACAGCAGGGATCAAACCCGGTCCATTGCCTCCAAACCTTGTTTGCAATACATTCCGGATATAAGAAGTCATGCGATCACCTTCGATCTGTGAGTCTCCATAATGCATAATGCGCACTTTTTTATGCTTTGCAGCATCCAGCACTTTGAAAAAAGGATATAGCACTGTTCTATCACCCTCAGGGTAATGAATCTGTAGCTGTATTTTTCTCAGAGAATCAGCCCTTTTTCTTTCCATAGTTGTATCAGGTGAAGCACTTATAACACTATCATCTAAAATGCGAGAGATATCAGGCATTTCAGACTTTTGTTGATTCAGAAGCTTTTCAGGTGTAGGAAAGTCAAGCATGAAGCCCTTCCAGACTTTCACACCCTCATCAGGATAGACTGCAGAAAGTCCACCCAGCATCGCCATTACAACTATCACAAAAACCAGGATTTGATACGGTTTCATTTATTGTGCCTGTGTTAATCCTCTTTTTTTCTGATCTTTAATTTTTGTCCGGGCCTGATGTTATTGTCTATCTGGTTGAGTTCCATAATATTCTCAGCGGAAATACCATGAAATCTTTTAGCAATGATCCAAAGTGATTCTCCTTCCTTAACCGTGTAGTAAATATAATCTTCATTATTTTCTTCTGCTTCGTTTCCATTTGTATTTTTCCGGGGTTTCTTTTTTTCCGTCTGAAATTTTTCCGGAACAAAAATCCTAATCACCTGACCAAGATAGATCATATCGCCATCTATATTATTCCATTTCCTGATAGCTGAAGCAGTCACATGAAATTTCTCAGCTATAAAACCCAGATTATCTCCCTGTTTAACGGTATAGTATTTTTCAATGCTGCCCTTTGGAGGATTACCGTCAAATACTTTCCGCGCTTTAAGAGGTTCCTCTTTTTTAAGCAACACCGAATCCTGATAAGTATATATAGAATCCTTCATCTGTCTGAATTTATTTACATCAAACCCTGATAAATGCAAAGGGTAAGGAGTATGATCCGGTACAATATCAGAACACATCGCTGGATTTGCTTCCCTCACAGATATAACCGGAATCCCTGCAACTACCTCAATCGCTTTCAAATTCAACCGCTTTTTAATCAGAATTGTATCCGTTGCCTTAGGTAATTCTATTTCATATTGCTTTAACCTGAAATCATCCTTATGTTCAACACAATAATAGGCAGCAAAGAAAGCGGGAATATATTTCCTGCTGTCTTCCGGCAAGAAGGGGTAAATTTCCCACAAAGTATTTAATCCACCAGAGCGTTTTATCGCCCTTTTCACACCCGGCACACCGCAAAACCATGCTGCTATCTGCAAAGAAGGGTCTGAGAACTCTTTTTTTAGCAATTGAAGATATTTTATTGCTGCAAACGTGCTTTTATAAGACAGACAGCGCTCATCATAATAAGCGTTCATGCGAAGGCCAAAGCGTGAAGCAACGGGATATGGTAAATGCCATATTCCTGCTCCCCCATCTGCCGAGTGGTTCAACATATCAAATGCTGAACTACTTAAACAAATGTATTTGAATTCGCTTTCCAATCCAACATCCTGAAGTGCTTTTTCTATTCCCGGAAAATATATTGCGGACAATCCGAGAGCCGCCTCAAAAGCTCTTCTCTTGCTGATCGTGTAAAGAGTGATGTATTTTTTAATTTCATGATGATACCCGCATTGAAAAGGAGAATTCATTGAGCGAAAGCGTATGTTCAGAATTGAATCAGAAAATGCTGGCATTATTTTACTGTGAGGAATAGAGTTCACCTCCTGTTTTAAAGAATGCTGAATATATTGCCTTTTCCATAAAGAATCCAGCGTGCCATCCACCTGTGCATCCAACCGGAAAGCGCATGAAAGCAAGACTAACAGAAAAATAATAATTCTGATCATAACAATAAACTGCTGCAATTTTTTAAAAAATCAGATAAATTTCCTCTGCTCACTTCAAAGTTATTAAAGAATATATCAACATAATAGGATGAGTAGAAAAATTACTGAGCTACAAGTCGTTCTCCTCCATACTTTTTACTTTTTTTAAATCATTCCAAATTCAGATCGTATATAAACATGCAACTGCTCCAATCATTTTTCTACATTTGAATCCTTTAAATGAAAGCTATGAATAATAGAATATTATCTGTTACAGGATTTTGTATTTGTATCATTCTCCTTGTTGGTCTTAAAACGGATGACAAAAAAAAAGAGGATAAGAAATGGGATGTATCCAATCCTCCCGGAACTTATAAAGAGGTTGAATTTACTGTAGATGAAGGAACGTGGATGAACCTGGATGTCAGCCCGGACGGAAAATGGATTGTTTTCGACTTGCTCGGAGACATTTACAAAATGCCTATTACGGGTGGAGAGGCAGTGGTGTTGCGGAGCGGCCTCCCTTTTGAAGTGCAGCCCCGTTTCAGTCCGGATGGAGCAAAAATATCATTCACATCAGATGATGACGGAGGAGATAATATCTGGGTTATGAATGCAGATGGCAGCGATGCACATGCCGTTACCAAAGAAGATTTCCGCTTGCTGAACAATGCAGTCTGGACGCCTGATGGCCAGTATCTTATCGCAAGGAAGCACTTCACATCACACAGGTCTCTCGGTGCAGGAGAGATGTGGATGTATCATATTTCCGGAGGAGAAGGTCTGCAACTCACCAAACGCAAGAACGACCAGCAGGACGTGAACGAACCATGTGTTTCCCCTGATGGGCGTTACGTTTATTTCAGTGAGGATATGTATTCGGGTGGGTATTTTCAATATAACAAAGATCCTAACAAAGTAATTTATGTTATACGCAGATATGACAGGGAAAAAGGCATCATCGAAAACATAGTGAATGCTCCTGGAGGAGCTGTTAGGCCTCAGCTCTCTCCGGACGGCAAAACACTTGCTTTTGTCAGGAGGGTGAGATCTAAGTCTTATTTATACATCAGGAACCTGGAAACAGGAGAACAGCACCCGGTATTTGACGGCCTGAGCAAGGATCAGCAGGAAGCATGGGCAATTTTCGGTGTTTATACTGGATTTAGCTGGTTACCGGACAACAGAAATATCGTTATCTGGGGCAAAGGAAAAATAAACAAAGTTGACATACAAACAGGACTCTCATCCATCATCCCTTTCAAAGCCAAATGTAAACACAGGATCTATGATGCACTAAAATTCAGATCTCCGGTTGCACCGGATAATTTCACAGCTAAAATGATTCGCCAAGCAAAGACATCTCCTGATGGGAAAACCCTGGTTTTTAACGCTGTGGGTCATCTCTGGAAGAAAGCATTGCCTGACGGCAAGTGCATCAGGATAAGCAATGATGATGATTTTGAGTTTGAACCGTCTTTTTCTCCTGATGGCAAATACATTGTATATGTCACATGGAATGATGAATTGTACGGCACTCTAAAAAAACTGGATATGAAAACCGGAAAATCTCAGAAACTCACAATGGAAAAAGGTATTTTCAGGGAACCGTCTTTTTCACCTGACGGGAAAAAAATCGTTTTCAGAAAAGAAAATGGCAACTACCACCAGGGATTCACTTATTGTGAAAACCCGGGTATTTACTGGATGCCTTCCGGAGGAGGAAAGATACATCTTATCAACAGGGCAGGGCAATCCCCCGTCTTCACATCGGACGGAAAATCAATCTACTATATGGGACGAGTGCAAAAGAATCACGAATCCCAGCATGCTTTTATGAAAATCAACCTTGATGGTTTTGATAAAAAGACGGTATTCACCTCAAAATATGTAACCCGGATCGTCCCCAGTCCCGATCAAAAATGGATTGCCTTCAGGGAATTGTTTAAGGTATTCATTGCGCCAATGCCTGAAACAGGTCAGGAAATTTCGCTAAGCAGTAAAACAAAAGCCATTCCGGTTGCACAAGTGGCCAGGGATGCAGGCATCAACCTTCACTGGTCATCCAACCACACTATACACTGGACATTGGGTGAGACTTATTTCTCGGATGAGTTGAAAGATCATTTCAAATTTTTTAAAGATGCACCCGACAGCCTGCCACCAATAGACACAACCGGAATAAAGATAGGACTGAACCTGCCAACTGACAAGCCAAACGGATTCATCGTACTTAAAAATGCCAGGATCATTACCATGAAAAATGATAAAGTCATCGAAGGTGGTAATATTATTATCAAAGGCAATAGAATTCTCAGCATTCAACCGGGTGACAGCCCGCTAATGAAGCTGCCGGATGATGCACAAATCATTGATGTGTCCGGTAAAACAATCATTCCGGGAATGATTGATGTTCATGCTCATCTCGGCACATTCAGGCAAGGCCTCAGCCCTCAGAAGCAATGGTCTTATTATACAAATCTTGCCTTCGGAATTACTACAACTCATGACCCATCGTCTAACACAGAAATGGTATTCAGCCAGTCAGAAATGGTGAAAGCAGGCTATATGGTTGGGCCAAGAATTTTTTCTACCGGCACTATTCTTTACGGAGCTGATGGGGATTTCAAAGCCGTGGTGAACAGTCTGGATGACGCCCGTTCCCACATTAGAAGGATGAAAGAGGTGGGGGCTTTTTCGGTAAAAAGCTATAACCAGCCAAGAAGGGAACAAAGACAACAAGTTATCACCGCTGCCCGTGAACAAAAGATCATGGTCTATCCTGAAGGCGGATCTTTCTTTTATCACAATATGAGTATGATTCTGGACGGGCATACCGGCATTGAACACAATATACCTGTAGCTGATCTTTATGATGATGTGGTACAACTGTGGTCTCATAGCCGGACAGGTTACACACCTACCCTTATTGTATGTTACGGAGCCATCAATGGGGAATATTATTATTATCAACATTACAACGTATGGGAAAATGAACATTTACTCAAATTCACACCAAGACAGATCATAGATTCAAGGAGCAGACACGTAACCAAAGTGCCGGATGATGAATATAAAAATGGTTTCATCCGCGTATCTCAATCGTGTAAAAAACTTTCTGATGCAGGTGTGAAAATCAATGTGGGTGGCCATGGGCAGTTGCAGGGCCTGGGATACCATTGGGAAATGTGGATGTTAGCACAAGGTGGTATGAGCAACATGGAAGTACTGAAAGCAGCAACAATAAACGGTGCATCTTATATTGGAAAAGACAAGGATATTGGTTCAATTGAAATTGGGAAACTCGCAGACCTGGTGGTATTAGACAAAAACCCATTGGAAGACATTCACAATACACAATACATAAAATATGTGATGATCAACGGCCGCTTATACGATGCAGACAGCATGAATGAGATTGGCAACGGGAACAAGAAACGAAGCAAATTCTACTGGGAACTCGACAATTATAACGAAGCATTTCCATGGCATGAAGAAACTGAGAGCATAGATTATGGTCAGGGTCACTGTGCCGGATGCAGGGAAAGGTGAATCCCGTTCATCATCATCTTCTTCTCCGCCTTCGTGATCTTTTCCTTCGTTTTCCATGGCTCTTATGTCCGTAAATACGATACAACGGACTGCCTATACTACAATCTACAGATCCGGAGGTATCTGATTTAAACGCAAGAAATCGAATGTTCGGTTTTTTCTGTTCGTTTTGCTTTCTTTTCCAGCCACTCCATGGAAGTTTTAATGTCTTAGCTGTTGGTTTTAATACCGGAGTTGTTACTTCTTTGTTAGTAGCAGGAACTTCTTTGTTAGAAGCCACGACTTTTGCGGTAGTAGTCATGACTTTTGCGGTAGTAG